>JBGCDC010000350.1:0-10161 GCA_045105055.1 Phycisphaeraceae bacterium
TTGCGATCTGTGAACCGCAATAGCTTTCAAAAATATCCGAGCCCATGCCCGCGACGTCGCCGACGTTATCGCCGACGTTGTCCGCGATGACGCCCGGGTTGCGTGGGTCGTCTTCTGGGATGCCCGCTTCGACCTTGCCGACGAGGTCTGCACCGACGTCCGCTGCTTTGGTAAAGATGCCGCCGCCGACACGGTAGAACAGCGCGACGAGCGAGCCGCCCATCGCGAAGCCGTGGATGATGTGTGCGCCGTGGGCGGGGTTGTCGCTGCCCGTGACGAAGAAGTAGAACAGGCCGCCGATGCCGAGCAGGCCCATCGACGCGACGGTGAGTCCCATGACAGAGCCGCCGAAGAAAGCGATGGACAGTGCCTTGGCCGCGCCTTGTTCGTTCGCTGCGACAGCGGTGCGGACGTTGGCTTTCGTCGCGCAGTACATGCCGATGAAGCCCGCGATCGATGAGGCGATCGCACCAGCGAAGAACGCGATCGATTCGTTCCAATCCTTCGCAAAGCCGAGCACGCTGCCGAGCACCACCGCAAACACCGCGAGCACGATGAACTCGCGCTTCATAAACGTCATCGCACCGTGGTGGATCGTGTCGCCGATCTGCGCGACCTTGCCCGTCCCGCCAGAGGACTTGAGGATGGTCAGGAAGATCAACCCTGCGATGATGAGTCCGACCACGCCCATGGCAGGCGTCACGATGTATAGCGTTTCAAGCATGTTTTATTTCTCGGTTCTCGGACCGTCTCGACGTGGCGTCTATCCCAAGGGATGCGGCAAGGTCCATAGTGTTGTCCAACCCCCATCGGTCATGTGCGCGAATACGCAACGCAAAGGTGGGCCGAAGATTGTAACGAAGCGGCCAACGTCCGAAAAGCCGGGGTGGAAAAGGTGACAGGTCTCAGGTGGCGAGGGTCAGGTCGATGCTGATTCTGATCCCTGACACCTGCGACCTGACACCTCTAGCCTTGACACCCCCCGCCGCTCCGGTACGCTTTTAGCTCTGGAACCGCTATGCGTCATACCACCGCAACAACCAACACCCCGACCACGACCGCCACAACCACTGGCCGGCCGACGAGGTAACCTGCTCCCTCAAAACGCAGAACCACGCCAAGGCCGCCCACCACAGCGGCTTGTTTTATTGACAATACGCACTCTCCAGGGGCCTCCCCGATCCCTGTCACCTAACACCCGAAACCTGACCCGCCATGCAAATCACACTACCCGACGGCTCAATTAAAGAACTCCCCGAAGGCAGCTCTGCCTACGACGTCGCGCTCACCATCGGTGAAGGCCTGGCCAAAGCCGCCATCGGCGCAAAGGTCAATGGCGACCTATACGACCTGCACCGACCCTTGCCCGGCGACTGCGAGCTCGGCATCGTCACGGCGCCACGCCTGAATAAGAAAGGCATCCCCAAGTACCGCGACGACGAATCGAAGAAAGATTCGCTGTACCTGCTCCGCCACTCCGCCGCGCACGTCATGGCCGAGGCGATCGAGCGACTCTATCCCGACACCAAACTCGCCTACGGCCCGCCGCTCGACAACGGCTTCTACTACGACCTCCAGCTCGACACGCCCATCAGCTCCGATGATTTCGGAAAGATCGAAGCGGAGATGCGCAAGATCGTGGAAGAGGATCGACCATTCACGCGGTACGAACTTTTACCACAAGAAGGCACAAAAAAGCTCAAAGAAGAAGGCAACAAGTACAAGATTGATAACGCTGAAAAAGCGATCGCCGGTGGTGCCGAATCACTGTCTTGGTATGTCACGGGCGAAGCCCACGGATTCAATCCGTGGGCGTCTCTCGACGAAGCGCCTAAAGTCGATCAATGGTCCGACCTCTGCCAAGGCCCGCACGTCCCGCGCACGTCGAACATCGCTGCGTTCAAAGTCATGTCCATCGCGTCGTCGCACTGGCATGGCGATGTCACGTCCGATCGCTTCCAGCGCGTCTATGGCACCGCGTTCTTCTCGCAAGAAGAACTCGACAGCCATATGGAAAACCTAGAAGAAGCCAAACGCCGAGACCACCGCGTCGTCGGGCAACGCATGGGCCTTTTCGCGATCGACGAAATGGTCGGCCAAGGCCTGATCCTCTGGAAACCCAAGGGCGCCGTCGTCCGCGATGAACTCCAAAAATTCATCGGCGGCCACCTCGAGCAACAAGGCTACTCCCAGGTCTTCACGCCTCACATCGGCAAGCTCGACCTGTATCGAACCTCCGGCCACTTCCCCTACTACCAAGACTCGCAGTTCCCGCCACTGGTCGATACCGACCTCATGAAATCGCTTGCCGAAGAAGGCTGCTCGTGTGGCGACCTCGCTGCGCGGATGGAGAAAGGTGATATCGATGGCTACATGCTCAAGCCCATGAACTGCCCGCACCACATCCGCATCTACGCCAGCGACAAACACAGCTACCGCGACCTGCCCATCCGACTCGCCGAGTTCGGCACGGTCTACCGATGGGAACAGTCCGGCGAGCTCGGCGGCATGACCCGCGTCCGCGGCTTCACCCAAGACGATGCGCACCTCTTCGTCACGCCCGACCAACTCGCTGACGAAGTCATGGGCTGTATCGAACTGGTCAAGATCATCTTCAAGACGCTCGGCATGGATGACTTCCGTGTGCGAGTTGGCCTGCGCGATCCCGACTCAACGAAGTTCGTTGGTGAAGCGAGTGATTGGGATGCTGCCGAGGCCGCGTGTCTTGCGGCGGCTGAATCACTTGGTGTACCGTTCTCAAAAGAACCAGGCGAGGCCGCGTTCTATGGTCCGAAGATCGACTTCGTCGTCAAAGACGTCATCGGTCGCGAATGGCAGCTCGGCACCGTCCAAGTCGACTACCAACTCCCGCAGCGCTTTGAACTCGAGTACGTCGATAGCGACAACACGAAGAAGCGCCCGATCATGATCCACCGCGCACCGTTTGGCTCGATGGAACGCTTCATCGGCGTGCTCATCGAACACTTCAACGGCTCGTTCCCGCTCTGGCTCTCGCCTGAACAAGTGCGCGTGCTGCCGGTGAGCGATAAATTCGTGGGCTATGCCGAACAGGTCGAAGCTCGCTTAAAACAAGAGCGCTTCCGCGTGTCGGTTGATGCGGGTAACGATCGCCTAGGCGGCAAGATCAAGTCGGCGGAGGAAGACAAGCTGCCGTACATGCTGGTCGTTGGCGGCAAAGACGCCGAGGCCGGTACCGTCAGCGTCCGCCACCGCGACAACGGCGACATGGGCGCAGTCGACCTCGAAGTCTTCACGACCAACCTCCTTCGCGAGCGCGACACGCAGGCGCTTACTCCGATCGTTGAGACGATTGCGTGATGTGATTCTTATGTTTAGCGGGTGACGCGCAGCGTCCCGTGCGAAGCATCTGTAACGATTCAAACGGGACGCTATGCGTCTTCCGCTAAACGTTTTTAAATCCAGCTAAATCTGGTTGTAACTTTTGCATGCGCAGATACAATCCGGATCTTCAACACCGCTCCGAACTTTTTACTGGTGTTGATCGGCAGGCCTGCCGTTAGACGTAGCAAAGGCAATACGGAATCTAAGCATCATGTTTGAAGTGAAAGAAAGCCCGTTGCACGGGCGCGGTTTGTTTGCGACATCGCATATCCCGGCGGACACCGTCATCAGTTGGTTGCGCACCGAACCAGCCCAAGAACACGAACTCGATGGGCCTTACGTGCTGTGGGTTGGCGGCGAAGAACCGGTGCGCGTGACGTGCGACATGCGCTTTATTAACCATGGCGATGAGCCGAACACGGCGTACTTTGATGATCTGTCGGTGATGGCGTTGCGTGATATCGAGCCGGGCGAAGAGCTGCTGCACAACTACATGGGCGACGCAGCGGATCACGAAGGCGTCGAGGTTGACTTCGCGCAGGAGCACGAGATCATCGATGACATCGCGCCGCCGATGGTTCCTGCATGATCTTCGGATGTCTTCTTAACTCCCCTCCCAACCTCCCCCTCGGAGTGGGAGGCGTTAAGGCATGCCACGCAACAAATAAAGATGCGCTAACAAAGTCATCAAAGTGACAACGGTCGCCGGTTCAACGACAATGCTTCGATGGCTAAACGTCCACGATTCAAACTTGGTGGTGTGACAGTCCCGGCTGGTGCCTCGCGGCAGATTCGCGTCAAGATCAGTGAGCGCTACACCGGGGACCCGATTTCCTTGCCTGTGCACGTCGTACGGGCCAAGCGAGACGGGCCAACGGTCTTTGTCAGCGCTGCGATCCATGGCGATGAACTCAACGGCATGGGCGTCATCCACGACCTCATCTTCGGCGAACCCATCGATCTCACCCACGGTACGCTGATCCTCGTGCCCGTCGTCAATATCTTCGGCCTCGAAGTCCAGAGCCGATATATGCCCGACCGCCGCGACCTCAACCGCTCGTTCCCGGGCAGCGCAAAGGGCAGCCTGACCTCGCGCGTCGCGCGGGTGTTCTTTGATGAAGTGATCAACAAGTGCGACTACGGTATCGACCTTCATACTGCCGCTGGCGGACGGACCAACTTCCCCAACGTACGCGGCGACCTGACCAACCGTAGCGTCAGGCGGATCGCCAAGGCCTTCGGCGTCGAGCTGATGGTCAACGGCAAAGGGCCTGATGGTTCGCTTCGTCGCGAAGCGGTTCGCGCAGGATGCCCGACGATTATTCTTGAAGCGGGCGAGCCTTTGAAGATCGAGCCGGGCGTGTTGGCAATTGGTCTGCGCGGCGTGCGGAATGTGTTGCGTGAGTTGGGCATGACGCCGGGCAAGGTCGAGGTGCCGTCGTATCAGATGCGCATTGATAAGTCGGTCTGGGTGCGTGCGGAGGTCGGCGGGATCCTTCGCTTCCACGTCGCGCCGGGCACGTTTGTCGAAGAAGGACAAGCCGTCGCAACGAACGCAGGGATCTTTGGCGAAACACAAAACCAACTCCTCGCGCCATCGGATGGCATCGTGTTAGGCATGACAACGCTTCCAACGGTTAAGCCCGGTGAGCCTGTGTGTCACTTGGCGTTGCCGACGCGTTCGCTCCGGTCGCTTCGTAAAGCACTCAAGGACGGCAAGCCAAACACGCTCTATCACCAGGTCCGCAAAGACTTGGCGACCAATGTCTCGGTCAGCGAGCAAGAGGTCGACGCGACCACGCCACCCCCGGCGGAAGACGCATAAGGAACGGCCATGTTTTCATACTTGGTCCTATCACTTGGCGGGCTGCTCTTCGGCGCGATGGTTTATCGCTCGGATGGCCGGGAGCGAGAGCCGTGGTGGATGCTGGTGGGTGCGGCGGTGGCCGGGCTGCTCCTCATCGCTGGGGCGTTTGGGCTGGACCGCGTGATTCAGGCGGTGCTGATTGATGCGGGTCCGGAGCTCAGCCTGCGTTTAACGAAATCGCTAACCTCCGCACCTCTCCAAACCGCGGCGAAATTGGCGGTTCCGCTATTCATTTTGCTGATCATTCGTAAGTACTTCAACGACCCGATGGAGGGGCTCATTTACGGCTCGCTCGCGGGGCTGGGCGCGGCGTTCGGCGAGAGCGTGTGGTACGGCTTGATCGCTTCGATGCCCGAGCCCGCCACGGTTCTCCACGCGCAAGGACCAAGCGCAATACGCTTTATGCTGCACACGGTTTGGGGTGGGATCGCGGGCTACGCACTCGGGCTGGTTGTCATGAAAAAGCCATGCCGATGGGTGCTCTTACAGAATGTCGGCTTAGTGCTGGCACTACAGGTGCTTTGGGATGTATTTCTCGGGTTTGCTCCTGACGGCCCCGAGACCGGCTGGCAACGCATCGTCACCGCGGTGGTCCTAGGCACATCGATCATCTGGTACGGCCTGCTCACCGTGCAAGCCAACAAATGGTCACGCTCGCTGCACCCCCCGACCAGCAAGCAACGCCTCGTCGGCCGAATCGTCAAGATGCTCATCACCCGCCGAATCCGCTAAATCTGTACGAATTGTTGTAAACCCGTTTACAAATGGACTCCCGCCCAACCGCCGCGAACAACCGGGCTAAGATGTCTATCTATGGAACCAATCCTTCTTGGAAAAACAGACCTCAGTATCAGTCGCCTTGGCTTCGGCGCTGCGCCCGTCGGCTTCCTCGACACGCCGCAGAACCAAACCAACAAACTCGTCGCGCTGCTGCTTGACAACGGCGTCAACCTCTTCGACACCGCCGCGATGTATGAAGACGCCGAGGACAAACTCGGCATCGCACTCGCCGGTCGACGTGATGAAGCGGTGCTCGTCAGTAAGTGCGGTACGAAAGACGACGACCTCCCCGGCCAAGAGTGGTCCGCAGAGCTGATCACCGCGTCGATCGATCGATCGCTTAAGCGCCTTAAGACCGACCGCCTCGACCTCACCCTGCTGCACTCCTGCGACCTCACCGTCATGCAGCAAGGCGATGCAATCGAAGCGCTCATCAAAGCACGCGAAGCTGGCAAGACGACTTACCTCGGCTACTCCGGCGACAACGCGGAAGCCGCTACTGCCGCCGAGATGGACTGGGTCGATGCGATCGAGATGTCGATCAACATCTGCGATCAGCACAACATCGACACCGTGCTCCCGCTGTGCCAAACCAACAACGTCGGCGTCATCGCTAAGCGCCCGATCGCTAACGCCGCGTGGAACCCGCTCAACAAACAGCGCGGCATGTACAAGCAATACGCCAAGACCTATCACGACCGACTTAAGCAGATGAACATCACGCCGGTCGAGCTCGGCTATCACGGCCATGCCGAAATCGAATGGCCCGAGATCGCGCTGAAGTTCACCCTCGCCATTAAGGGCGTCGACGCCGCTATCGTCGGCACCACCAGCACCGTCAACGCCCTGGCCAACATCGAAGCGGTCAACAAAAACCCGCTGCGCGAACAGGTCGTCGAAAAGCTACGCCAAGCGTTTAAAGACGCCGAGCTTGCAAGTGGTGATGAATGGGTCGGGCAGACTTGAGAATCGCAAAACAATAGAAAAGTAGAAAATCAAAAAATTTAAGGCAATATGATTTCTGGGCGATTGAATACCGAGTTACTTGAGCGTTGCGCAGATTTTGGGTCTCGTGCGCTACGCTTGGTCGAGAAGCTAGATAAGGATCGCAGGCCGCGGCGTATCGTTGACCAATTGGCAGGAGCGAGTGTCGGCGGGCTAGCGCACTTCTTCGAGGCAAGCGAAGCACTCAGTGAACGCGACTTCATCAAAACACTCGGCATCGCAGCGAAGGAATTGAGCGAGTCTCAATACTGGTTCACGATAGTTAAAAATGCCAACTGGATACATGAAACCCAACTCGACGAGCTGATCGTAGAGAACCAAGAACTCCTTAGAATCACAAAGTCAATGATCGCCCGCACAAAGGCCAATCAGCGAAAGCCTTAATTTTCTGCTTTTCTGTTTTTTTACTTTGCTGCGTTTCCAAATGCTTCCACTCGTATACTCCCCCGCCTACGTCACGCCACTACCCGATGGCCACCGCTTCCCGATGCCGAAGTTTGGGATATTGCGCGACCTGTTGATCGAGCAAGGCATCGCGACGGCCGAGCAGTTTCACTGCCCCGAGATTGCTTCGTTCGAGTTGATCAGTTCCGTGCACGACCCCGCCTATGTGCGATCATTTTTTGATGGCACGATTGACCGCGACGCGATCCGCAAGATCGGTTTGCCTTGGTCCGAGGGCCTGGTCACTCGCACACGCACCGCCGTCGCCGGCACACTACTCACCTGCGAACTCGCATTGCAGCACGGCCTAGCCTGCAACACCGCCGGCGGCACACACCACGCCCACCACGCCTTCGGCTCGGGCTTTTGCATCTTCAACGACCTCGCTATCGCCGCTAAAACCCTTGTCGATCAAGGCAAAATCGATCAAGCCCTCATCATCGACCTCGACGTCCACCACGGCGACGGCACCGCCACCCTCTTCGCCAACGACCCCCGCGTTTTCACCTTCTCCATGCACTGCGGCAAAAACTTTCCCGCCAAGAAACCGCCGAGCGATTTAGATGTCGCTCTAGAAAAAGGCGTCGGCGACAACGAGTACTTTGACACTTTACAACAACACCTGCCGCGCTTGTTAGAAGAAGTCGAGCCAGACCTGGTCCTCTACGACGCCGGCGTCGATGTCCACCAAGACGACCGCCTCGGCCACTTAGACCTTACCGACCAAGGCCTCTACGACCGCGACCACTACGTGCTTAAGCAGTGCCGCAGCCACCAAATCCCCACCGCCTGCGTCATCGGCGGCGGCTACGATCAAGATCACCATAAACTCGCCAACCGACACGCAACGGTTCATCGTGCAGCGACAGACGCCTGGAAACGTAGTGTCGCGAACGCGCTTTGAAATCCAAATCTCACGCCGAGGCGCAAAAGCGCGAAGAAAGATATGGGTGGCGAAAGGGTTACATAAACAAAGTATTGGCGTGCAAACAAATACTGGTTAGTATGGACAAGCAGTACATCCCTCATAATTAATCTTGCCGGAGGCACGCGAATGAATACCCTTCTTCAGATTTGTGTGGCGATTGTAATCGCCATGATCAGCTTACCGTTACTCGCACACAACACGATGATCATGCCAGGTGATGGTGCGATTATGACTGTTGTCGAACCCAACAAGCCACTGAAACTCGATAATGGTGCGGTATCGATGGGTTATGGGTTTAGCCGATACCAAGGCCTTATGCTTTGCGGCTATTTAGGTTATAGCCAAGTTGATGTCAATGACGTAACCGACAAACAATGGGCAGCAATACAAACATCAATCAGCCTGTGCAAAACTGCTCGTGAAAAAATGTATCCAGGGTTGCGTGAGCAATTAGAGCAAGAACTTAGGCAGGCTCGGATTGCTGTGCAAGAATTACCCGACGATGTAACTGATGATCATCCGGAATATGAACGAGTGGAGCATCTTGAAGATCTCGTCTACACATTAAAATTTAAAAAAATTTATATTCAAATTTTTGACTCGGATACCTTGTTTTGCCATCGCTATGCAGATAAAGCCGTCTTTCAGACTGTTCGGCCAGGTCTCCGCTATAACGAAACTATATTCTCGCGTGAAAAAACTTATCGCAAGCACGCGACCTACGGCCAGAGTTTGTCGACCGACGCACTTGCTTATGAATGGCGAGCCTGTAACAGAGTTAAGCCAGTTGTACTAACAAATAAAACCCTATTTGACGGCGCATTTGATGCGGATAATCCACCCGCACAAGTCGATGGTTCGTCTGTTTGCTTCGTAATACTGGTTGGCCCCGATCCAATGCCTTATGCAGAGGGCGAGAATCCGTTTGGCTACTACGTTGTACGGCCTGATGGATCGATCGAGGCATACGCACTCAGCGGTGCCAAACTGCCAGAGGCAGATATAGCGAACTATCCGATTCGATTATCTGAAAAAAATTAGCTTTCGTTCACCCCGCACTCGACGCCAACTGCGTCTTCATATCAGGAGCCGGCAACGTCGACTCACCCATCAGGTATTCGTCGATGGCTCTGGCGGCGCCGCGGCCTTCGGCGATGGCCCAGACGATGAGGCTTGCGCCGCGGCGGACGTCGCCGGCGGCGAAGACGTTGTCGATGTTCGTGTCGAACTTGCCGTAGTCGGCTTTCACGACGCCGCGGTTCATATCGACGCCTAGGCGGTCGAACACGGCCGGGGTGTCGTGGCCGGTGAAGCCGATGGAGAGGAAGACGTAGTCGGCGGGCATGTCGTGTTCGCTGCCTTCGATCTCGTGGCTCATCTTTCGGCCAGAGACGGGGTCGCGGGTCCACTCGAGTTTGCTGACGCGCATGTGGGTCAGCTTGCCGTCTTTGCCGACGAAGGCTTTGGGAAGGATCGCGTATTCGCGGGGGTCGCGGTCGAATTTGGCGATGCCCTCGGCGTGGCCGTAGTCGACATAGAACGTGCCGGTGGGTCCGGGCCAGGGGTGCTCGGCGTCGCGCTCGTCGGGCTCGCGCTCGCGTCGGGTGATATTGGTGATGGAGTTGCAGCCTTGGCGGATGGCAGTGCCGATGCAGTCGGTGCCGGTGTCGCCGCCGCCGATGACGATGACGTCTTTGCCTTTGGCGTCGAGGAACTCGCCGTCCTTGAAGTCGGAGTCGAGCAGCGATTTCGTGGCCTTGTGCAGGTAGGTCAT
>JBGCDC010000351.1:0-4939 GCA_045105055.1 Phycisphaeraceae bacterium
GAAATCATCGTGCCGATGCAGGCCCACTTCCTCGCGCTGCAAGGCATGGGCAAGCTGTTTGAAACCATCAACATGATCCGCCAAGGCATCAACCCCTCGCTCACCGTGTCCGGCGTCGTCCTGTGCATGCACGAAGCCAACACGATCCTCGCCAGCGATGTCGTCGCCGATGTGCAAGGCTTCTTCGAGCAAGCCAAAGGCACCGCCCTGCCCTGGGCCGACGCGGTGGTCTACGACCCGCCGATCCGCCGCAACATCAAACTCGCCGAGGCCCCTAGCTTCGGCCAAAGCGTCTTGACCTACGCCAATGATTCCAACGGCGCGAAAGACTACGCCAAGCTCGCGAAATCGGTGGCGACAGCGGCGGTGTAAACGATCCATGTGATCTGAATGGGTGCCCCGGCCGCTTGCCGGCCGGGCGAATCTTCGTGACCTCATCCGGGTAAAGCATGTCAAAGCGAAAACGGTTTGAAGTCAAAGATCAACCCCGTTTTATCACCTGCTCCTGCTTTTCCAGAATGCAACTCTTTAGCAACGACCGCATCAAAGACGCCTTCGTCGAAGAACTCGCCAAGACGCAATCGCGATTGCAATTTCAATTACACGCATGGGTCGTCATGCCCGAGCATATCCATCTTCTATTAACACCCGACGTTCCAAACAACACGCTCACCAATATTCTGCAGGATCTTAAATCAAGAACAGCAGGTCGCGTGCTGCGTCGATGGTATGAATTGGATGCGCCGATTCTCAATCGGCTGCGCGACAAACAAGGCAAAGCCCATTTTTGGCTTGCGGGAGGTGGATACGATCGCAACATTTTTTCAGCAGACGAGTACGAAGAAAAACTTCACTACATCCATCGTAATCCTGTCGTGAGAGGGCTTGTCGGTAAGCCTGTAGACTGGAAATGGTCATCCGCATCGGCTTATGCAAACCGAGCATTTGAAACGCCTTTGGCGATTCGTCCATTATCGACGTAGATGTGTGCATGAGACTTCGCCCGGCCGGCAAGCGGCCGGGGCACCCAGCGTTTTCACCCTGCGGTTGCGCTGCTGTTGCGAATCACCAATCCCCATCCAACATCTTCTGAATCGCGTGGGCGACGCCGTGCTGGTCGTTGGTCAGCGTGTGGTAGTGGGCGGTCTCTTTGATCGCGTCGATGGCGTTGCCCATCGCGACTGCGCAGCCCGCTTGTTGGAACATGGGGATGTCGTTGATTTGATCGCCGATGACCGCGATCTCGCTTGGCTTGATGCCGTGCTGCTGGGCGATCACTTGGATGCCGGTCCACTTGCTCACGCCGTGCTTAAAGCACTCCAGAATAAACATCGGCTCATCGAAGCCCGGCTCCTGCACCGCCTCGAACGCATGAAACGTCGTCTTACCCGGCAGCTTCGCCTCGACCAACTCGCCGATCGCATCCGCCCGCGAACGCACCGCAATCGCCCCAGCACGAACCACGTGCTTAAGTAACCGCTCGCCGACATCGCGCTGCTGCATCCACCGCAAACCGTTGTGCTCAAACCACCACTTCGTATTCGTCGTTAGCTCGCCCTTGCCGGTCACGACATACTCGTAACCCGTCGCGTCCGGGTCGGTGTAGAGCAGCACCGCCTCGTCGCCTTCGCTTAGTAGCTCGACAACAGACCCAGCCGTCTCCGCATCGAACGCATCGCGATGATGGGTCGCGCCGTCGGCCAAGGCAGTCACCATCGCGCCGGTATTAAAGACGCCAAACTCGCCGTCGGGCACAGACGCGATCGCGTGGCGCGCCTCGCCATAGCCTCGGCCGGTGCAAGGCACGACCAACACCCCGGCTTCATGAGCCGTGTGCAACGCCGCGCGATTCTGCTCGCTCACTTCACCCTCAGGGCAAAGCAGCGTGCCATCGAGATCAATCGCGATGAGTCGGTAACGCATACGGCTTCAACTACTAAACGGTGCCACATAACTGCCCTGGGCAGCTATGTGCGAATCACCTTCGATTTACAAAAAGGTATTTCGCACACAGCTTGCTGAAGCAAGTTGCGTGGCACCCAAAGTCACAAATACACATCAAGCAGGATCCACAAAATCAATCCCGCCTGGCACTTCCGGCACGATCCCCGCCGCGGCGCCTTCGCTTAGCAATTGCTGCACGGCTTGCCGCCCGCGGTCGCCGTAGTCCAGCGTCCACTGGTTGACGTACATGCCGACGAATTCGTCCGCTAAATCCGCGCCCATATCGCGCGCCCAGTTGAGCGCAAACGCGACCGCTTCTTCGCGGTGTTCCAGCGCGTGTTCGATCGAGTCGAGCAGCACTCGGCAGACCTCAGGCATCGCATCGCCTAGGTCTCGACGGATACAGTTTCCGCCCAAAGGCAAAGGCAGGCCACGCGACTCCGTCCACCACTTGCCAAGGTCAACGACCAGCTCGAGCTGCTGGTTTTGATACGTGATCTGACCCTCGTGGATGATCAGGCCCGCGTCGTACTCGCCCGCCACGACCTTCGGGATGATCTCGTCGAACATGACGTTTTCGACTTCGACATCTTCCTTGGTTAGGCCGTGCTCCAAGAGCCAGAGCTGGGTCGATAGCCAAGCGGTGGTCTGCTCGCCGGGGATGGCGATCTTTTGGCCACGCAAGTCTTCGACCGCTAGTTTCCGTGGTGCGACGATCATCGGGCCGTAGCCATCACCCATCGACGAACCGCAGCTGGTCAGCGCGTACTTGTCTGCGACATATGGGTACTGGTGGATCGAGATCGCGGTGATCTCGAGCTCGCCCTTAGCGCTCCGCACGTTCAGCGATTGGATGTCCTCGAGCACATGTACAAACTCGTAGCCCTTCGTGTCGATCCTCGGCGTGTACCGATTCCCATCGGGCCCGACGAAGTTCGCCAAAGGCCACCACATAAAAGCATCATCCGGGTCCGGGCTGTGCCCGATTCGCAGTGTCGTTGTATCAGTTGCAGTCATGTGAGTAGTTTAGCCAACGACCTGCGACGCGTAGCGTCGCGGCTATTTCTTAATCGCATCGATCACATTTCAAATAACCGTGATGCTTAACGTCGCTGGAGCAATTTCAGCCACCCAACGCTAAACTATCCCGCTTCATGCGTGCCGACCTACACACCCACTCCACCGCGTCCGACGGCACCGATGCGCCCGCAGACCTGCCCCGCCTGGCAAAGCAAGCCGGGCTCGAAGCCTTCGCGCTCACCGATCACGACACCACCGCAGGCCACGCCCCCGCCGCCGCCGCCGCGAAAAAACTTGGCATCACCTTTGTCCCCGGCATCGAGCTGTCCATCGTCGCCGACCCCTTCGCCGAGCACTCCCCCCTCGCCTCCGATGAGCCCGCCCCCCAGCCCGCAGGCTCGGTTCACCTGCTCGGCTACCACGTCCGAAGCGACAGCGAAGCCCTGACCATCATCGAGACCAAGCTCCGCCGAGGACGCGAAACCCGCAACCCTCAGATCATCGCGAAGCTCGCCGAGCTAGGCGTCCGCATCGACTACCAAGACGTCCTCAAACTCGCCCAAGCCGGCAGCGAAGACAACCCCGACGAACACGCCATCGGCCGACCCCATATCGCCCAGCTCCTCGTCCAACGCAACTACGTCAAGTCCATCCACGAAGCCTTCGCCCGCTACCTCGGCCACGGCGCCGCCGCATACATCCCCCGCGAGCTGCCCACCGCCGACCGTGCCATCGCCGCGATCCACAAAGCAGGCGGCGTCGCCGTCCTGGCCCACCCGGTCCACCTCCGCCTCAGCCCAGACGACCTCGAACACCACCTCGCCCGCCTGACCGACCTCGGGCTCGACGGCATCGAAACCCAACACCCCGACCACGAGCCCAACGACACCAAACAACTCACCGCCCTGGCCGAGCAATTCGACCTCATCACCACCGGCGGCAGCGACTACCACGGCAGCCGAAAAGCCATCGCACTAGGATCCGTAACCGCACCCGATGACACACTCGATAAACTCGAACAAGCCGCAGCACAATACGCGTAGCGCGACGACCTTAAACCCCTCCCCCTCCGAGGGGGAGGCCGGGAGGGGGTGCCGAGCCATCTGTACGTAACTAAAAAAAACGTGACTTCGACACCCTCCCCCAACCCCTTCCTACATGGAGGGGAGTTAATCAGACCAAGAATCAACAAACTGCCTAGAATGCGACTTAATCGCAACAGGATTTAGAACCATGCACATGAAAGCCTCGGGCGAGCAGCTCGGCCCAAAAACCATCCCCGTCACCTTCGAACTCGAAGACCCCGCTGCCATGGGCCAAGCCGATAAAGAGGTCGAGGTCAAAGGTGCGCTGGGCCAATCCCTGCTCGAACTCGCCCTCGAAAACGATATCGCGATCGAACACGCCTGCGGCGGCGTCACCGCCTGCTCCACCTGCCACGTCCACATCGACGAAGGCGAAGACTGCTTCAACGAACCCGAAGACGACGAGCTGGACCGCGTCGAAGAGGCCCCCGGCAACGACTTCGCCTCCCGCCTAAGCTGTCAAGCCAAGATCCAATGCGCCGACGAAACCATCACCGTCCGAGTCCCGGCGTGGAACCGCAACGCAGTGAAAGAAGTCCCTCACTGATTTTAATTGGTGATTGAATGACAACGCTTAGCGGCCGACGCGCCGCGTCCCGTGCGAATCGTCAAAATCATCAGCGCCTCGATTTTGACGAGATCACGGGATTTGCAGGATGAACGAGATCGAGCAATGAACGACGAAGAGTAGGCCGGGCTTCAGCCCGGCGATATAATCAAGACTCTTCGTTCCGGGGCATCCACAATCCGCCTGCTCCGGCCACCCGCGGCAATAAGGTAAGGCCAAGTGATGGAAATAGAACGCCTCAATCAACTTTGCGACTTGTCCCCTTTTACGACCGGTACTGAGGCTACAACAGAAATGCATGCGGGAGGAAATTTTTTCTGTG
>JBGCDC010000352.1:0-4874 GCA_045105055.1 Phycisphaeraceae bacterium
CTGATCCTTAACCCGAAGCACGATTACGCAGTCCTCCCTGAGAAACAAGGCGCTTGGAGCGACCGTGAAACGATTTGGCGTACGGCAAAAGAGGATACTTCGCTGCTTTACTCCGAGACAATGGTCCTACCTATCCGCGATATCAACGGGCAGTGGTTCATTTGGTCCGGGCGATATGATGCGGACTTCTGGAGCCAGTCCTCGATTCAATCACTCAACCACTTGGCACTGATTCGCCAAGTCGGATTGGCGGTCATCATCGGTGCGATGATGGTGATTTGGATTTTGATCTGTCGCGCACAGCGGGTTTTGATCAGTAAAAACGACGAACTAGAACAACGCGTGCAGAAACAAACAGCTGACCTGCTGCAAGTCTCTCGTCAGGCAGGGATGGCCGAGATCGCCACAGGCGTGCTGCATAATGTCGGCAACGTCCTGAACAGCGTAAACCTTTCCGCTGACATGATCGCCAACACCGTTAACGGATCACGGCTGACCAGTCTTGGAAAACTCGCCGATTTACTGAGCGAAGAAAAGCACCAGCTCGGGGCGTTCGTCACGGACGATCCACGGGGTAGTTGCATTCCGGACTTCCTCGAAAAAATACACGAGACGCTTTCGGATGAGCAAGGCAAAGTCCAAGACGAACTTGAACAGCTTGTTACGGGCGTCGAGCACATCAAGGAAATCGTCCGGCTACAGCAGGTCTCGGCAACGACAACTTCAAACGTCGCCAGCTTGATCGATCCCGTTGAGCTGATGAATCAAGCGGTGACCATCAATCTGATCGCGATGGAACGGCATGCGATCGTGTTGGAGCGTGACTACGAGCCCAACCTACCGAAAGTCACCATCGAGAAGCACAAGACGCTTCAGATCCTAATCAACCTACTGAACAATGCGAAGAAAGCGACCTGCCACACCTCCATCGACGAGCGGCGGATCACCCTTCAAATCCGATACCTTCGCGATGAAGGCATCATTCTGTTTGAGGTGACCGACAACGGTATGGGGATTGACCCTGACAACCTCGCACAACTTTTCCAACACGGATTCAGCAAGTTTGAAGACGGCCACGGCTTCGGCCTTCACAGCGGAGCCTGCGCGGCGACCGAAATGAATGGATCGCTTACCGCAGAAAGCGGTGGAGTAGGTGCCGGGGCGACCTTCCGGCTGAGCCTACCTGCAAATCAACTAACACCGGGAACTAACCCCGAGGCGGTGAGCCAATGAGTCATGACATGAACTACAGCAACCGCATTCTTGTCATTGATGACAACCCCGATATTCACGCGGACTTCCGCAAGGTGCTCTGTCCTGAACTCGGGGGGAACGATGAACTCGACGCGCTTGAAGTAATGGTGCTCGGCGACGTCGTCAAGCGCAAGGAAGAACAGGCCTTTGACCTGTGCCATGCCAATCAGGGTGAGGAAGGATTCAACCTCTTTCGCAAGGCGAAGGAAGAAGACGACCCGTTCTTTGTCGCCTTCATTGATATGCGCATGCCGCCTGGCTGGGACGGGCTCAAGACCATCAAGGCCATCCGCGGGATCGATGAAGACACAACGATCGTGATCTGTACCGCGTACTCCGACCACTCTTGGGAGGACATCGCAAAGGAGTGCAAGTCAATTGATAAGCTGATGATCTTGAAAAAACCGTTTGACTCCGTTGAGCTAACGTCTTTGGCAAAGTCACTACATGAACGCTGGGCCCTTCAAAAGCAAGCAGACATACGTACCGAAGAACTTCAGCGGCTGGTGCAATTACGGACGAGCGAACTCGAAGCAGAGCTTGCCAAAGACAAGGTGCGCATGGACCAGCTTGAATCCATCGTCGCCAATCGCACCGCAGACTTGCGTAAGCTCGCCTTCACCGACACACTCACCGGGCTGCCTAACCGGATCGAGTTCTATGACCGTCTTGTCGGAACGATGGCAAAGCATAAGAGCGACCCGAGCCATGAATACGCCGTGCTGTTCTTAGACTTCGATGGCTTTAAAACCGTGAATGACAGTCTCGGCCATGAGGCAGGCGACTTACTCTTGCAAGAAATCGGTGTCCGGCTCACATCGGTGGTCAACGACTCGGGCATGATCACGCGCAATGCGGGGCAGATGGCACTCGCCGCGCGACTCGGCGGGGACGAATTCTGCTTGCTCCTTAACGGCTACAAAAGCGAAGACGAAGTGATGGCACTGGTTGAGAAGCTTCGCCATGAGCTAGGTCAGCCCTATGACCTGCAAGGCAACATCGTTAAGAGCACGGCGAGTATCGGTATCACGTTTAGCCGCTTCAAATACGAAACAGCTGAAGAAGTGCTACGCGATGCAGACACGGCGATGTACTCGGCTAAAGTACGCGGTCGCGGATTGGCCGTGATCTTCGAGCAGACCATGCATGAAAGTGTGAAGCTTCGCCTGGTCCTCGAAAATGATTTGCACCATGCCTTAAAGAAACAACAGCTCGAGGTCTGGTACCAACCGATTGTATCGCTTACTTCTCAGTCCGCGGTCGGAGCAGAGGCGTTGATTCGCTGGATGCATCCAGAGCGCGGCATGATTTCGCCCATGGATTTCATCCCCATCGCGGAGGAGACCGGCCTCATTCGCGAGATAGGCGCGTGGGTCTTCGAGCAGGTTTGCAAACAAGTCACCTTCCATCCGCAGCTTAATTACATGAGCTTTAACGTTTCTAGGCATCAGTTCGCCGACCCGATGTTCATCAACACGTTTGATCGGATTCTTGCTCAAACCGGTGCAGACCCCGAGCGGTTGGTTGCTGAGGTGACCGAAACCGCGCTCAATCAGGACCCCGAGCTAGCGATCCGATGCATCAGCGAACTGCGTGAGCGCGGGATCCGAGTTTTCCTAGACGACTTTGGTACTGGGATGTCCACACTCGGCGCATTGCGAAATCTGACTATCGATGGCATCAAACTAGACCGATCGTTCCTCGACAGAAGCGTGTTTTCGCGCCGAACCGCCGCGATCATTGATTCGGCCGCAACGCTTGCAAGAGACCTCGACATGACGCTGATCGTCGAAGGCGTCGAGTCGATCGAGCAAGTTGCATTGCTTCAATCGTTACATTGTGAAACCGCACAGGGCTACCTCTTCTCCCGGCCGGTGTCAGAAGAAGACTTTGGCACAGTGATTAAAATTCCAACGCTAGCGCCATTCCACGCGGCCGCGTAAGTTTGCGTCGAGATAGATCTCGTTAGTCGCGAAATACAAATTCCAAGCGAAGCCGAGCGATGATTCTGTCGCTTCGAATCCCGCGGTTGTCATTTCGTTTATCTTTTCATTGCCGTGAACCTGACACCCGACTTATTGCTCAGCGCGTATTGCCAGGGACTTTTCCCGATGGCGGATGATCGTGGTGGGGAGATTGGGTGGTATTGCCCGGACTCTCGGGCGATTCAGCCGTTCTTAGAGGGGGATCCACTGGGGGCGTTTCATATCAAGCGTTCCTTGGCGAAGCAGTTGCGTAAAGGAGCGTTCGATGTGACAACGGACCGATGTTTTGCTGAAGTGATCCATGCCTGTGCGACGGTGCCGAGGGGCGATGGCGAGGGCACTTGGATCAGCCCGCAGATCGAGTCACTCTACACCGCGCTGCATCAACATGGCTTCGCCCACAGCGTCGAGGCTTGGCAAGACGAAGAACTGGTCGGCGGGGTATACGGCGTCACGATCGGCGGCGCGTTCTTTGGTTAGTCGATGTTTTCGCGTCGGCCCTATGCCTCACAAGTATCTATGGTTTGGCTGATCGAACACCTGCGTGAGCGCGGGTACGTGCTGTTTGATGTGCAGTTCGTCAACCCACACATCGAACAGTTTGGAGTGGTAGAAGTGTCAAGTGATGACTACTTGGAGATGCTTGAGGGAGCGATCGAGTTAGAAGTGACTTGGGAAGACTGATCGATTCAAATAAGCTCGAGGTCTTCGTAGAGCGCTTCAAGGATAGGGTTGATACGTTGTTGATGCTTGGCTTCCCCGGGCATGCCGTTGAGGACGAGGGCGGCGGCAAGTTGATGCTTTGGGTCAGCGAAGGCGATGGAGGATTGCGCGCCACCGTGGCCGAAGGTGTCTTGACTGGCGTGGGGACCGTAGCCGTAGGGGACGCGGTGCCAAGCGTTGTTGGGAGCGTGGTGCGCAGAGTTAATGGCTAGGCCAAGCCCCCAGTCAACGGTTTGCTTAAAAGTATGATCGAGCATGTCTGCACGCTGTCGATGCGTCATTTGCGAGACTGTTTGTTCCTTGAGAATGCGCACGCCGTTGAATGAGCCACCATGGAGCAGCATGTTGTAAAACTGAACCAAGTCAGAGATGGGGCCCATACAGTTGCCGCCGGGGCGCGGGCGAGTGGACCAATCGAAGCTAGTCATCGGCGCGGGCTTAGGCTGGCCAGTCGCGGTGTTGGGAATGTCGAGGAGTCGGCCGCATTCTTCATATTCTCGATAGATTTCCGGAGGCATTCCAAGCCACGAATCATTCATACCCAGCGGCAAAAAAATCTCTTCACGGACGTACTGATCGATCGTTCGGCCGTCGACGAGATGTACGATTTCGCCCAGTAAGAACCAAGTCGTCTGCGTGTGGTATCCGCCCTCTTCACCGGGCTCCCACTCGGGCTGCGCGTCGCAGATCGCGGCGATGATCGCGTCCCAGTCGCGCTCGTCGCGCCCGGCGACCTTGAACCCGCCCATGACGTTGAGATTCTGCGGCATCAGACCGATATGCGCCATCACGGGCACGCCGCGCCGGGTCAGGTGACGGATGGTCGGGGCCATCTCGGCGCCGCCCTCCAGCTTTACGGCCGCGCAGCCGGTTTCTTTGATGATCCGCGCCGCATTGCGAAAGGCAACCTCT
>JBGCDC010000353.1:0-2592 GCA_045105055.1 Phycisphaeraceae bacterium
GGTACTGCCGAGTGCTTCGAAGCTGACGTAGTCGCCCGCATCATCAAGGATCGATGCTTCATCGATCGCGACATCGATGATCGAGGTGCCGCCGAGCAATCGCATGACTGTGTCGAGTGTTGCGTTGTTGGACCACGTCAAATCAGTGCTATTCCCGGAGGAACCTAATTGGCCGTTGACCAAGGTGCCATCCGAATTGACGACGTATGTTTTCGTGTCGTTGGGGCTTGGGCTTCCGCCGATCGTGCTTGTCCCGGCATTCAATTCGTAAAGGAACAAGTTGAGTACCGCCGCGTTGGCATCACCATCGCCAACGACGACCGTGTTCGTTCCGCTCCAGCTTCGGTTGCGGAACGAGTTACTATCGCCTTTAAAATCAATCGTGCCGTTGTTGACCACGATACTGCCCCAGGGGCGGTCGGGAGTGTTGCTAAACAGCTTGCGTGCGACTCTAGGTGGCGCGACCCAAGTTGCTGATAATGAATCAAACAAGAGCACATCATCAATGCCGGGTGTTGCAGGCTGACCGCCGTTGTCCGATGGTGCCGCCGCAGGCACCACGCCATTGACGAGCCAGTTAGCCGCATTGTTCACGTTTTCGTTGGGAGCGCCAGCGCCTGTCCATACATAGGTTGTTGCTGCATCGGCGCTGCCCGCAATGATGGCGGTGGAGGCAACAACGGCGGTAAGTAGGGTCTTGGTGCGAGTTTTCATATCAGTTCTCCAAATGGGAATCAAAATCGAATCGAGTTCTTAACTGAGAAACGTTCTCGGTCAGTTTGAAAGATGGTTTAAAATCGGTCTGTTTTTCTGCACTGGTTTACGGGTTGGGTTCGGTTTGATCGATGAGTTGCCAATCGACCATCAAGCCGACGAGGTCTGTTGGCTTGTTGGCTTGATGATTGATGACATCGAATTCGATGGTGTTGGTGCCGACGACGAAAGGACCACTGATGGTGTCGCTTGCGATTTTGCGTTGTGCGATCCGAATAGGGCGTTCAATGGAGATGGGTTGCCCGTTGATTCGGATAGCCTCGATCTCGTCATCGACGAGGTACCGCAGCGCGAGTTGGATCGCGTTTGGATCGGTCTGGTACGAGATGAGTAAGGTGGTTTTGAAGGTGTACGCAATCCTGCCGACCTGTTGACCGAAGGGATACTGAGCGGTATCCATCGCGATCCAGTTGGCCTGGGTGTCGGGGATGCGTAGTTCGGTGTACGCAGCTTCCATCTTCATGGGCAACGGCGTGTCCAAAGGCTTTGCATCGATGGCAACGAGATGCCAGTTTGGGTCGATTTCGCCAGGCTCGAGGTCGACGCCGGTGAGGGGCCATTGGGTATCCGCGAGGGACTGTGCGCGGAGTGCTTGGAAGCCTGTCGCGATGCCTTCTTCGACGAGGAATGATCGTTGGTTGCCGTTGATGTCTAGCCGAGCGGTCTGGTTGGCGTTAAGGGGCTGGGTTTCTGTGCCGGGCGTGGTGACTTCAACTTTGCCGTTGAAGACGGTGGTGGTCAGTTCGTTGCCGACGGCGATGACGCCGAACTCCGTGCCGAGATCGACGATGTCGGCGTGACGGGTTTTGACGACAAACCCTTGGCTTGCTGGTGTTTTACAAACAGCCACGATTTTGCCAGCGTGCAGACGGATGGCGTTGTCGTGGTCGAGGAGTTCTACGGATGCGGGGGCTTCGAGAATGGCGATCGCCCCGGAAAGGGTGGTAATCTCTGCAAAGCCTTGGGTGAGGGTCAGGCGGTCGCCGGCCCGGAGGCCTTCGTTTGGCTGCTCGGCCCACTGGGCGTTGTAGGTGGCGGTCAGCATCGCGACGGCGGGGGCTTGCTGTGTTGGCGGTTGGATAGGCTGTTCAGCAATCTGATCGATTGCGTTCGGCTCGCTCATGAGCGTGATCAAGAGGACCATGCCCAGCAGCAGCACCGCGGCGATCGCGCTGGCGGCGACGGCTTTGGAGCGGATCGCTTGGTTGAACAACTTGCCCGTGATCCACTTCGCGTCGCTGGCGGTGAACTGGCGTACCGGCTGCACCTTCATGTCACCCGCTGTATCGAAGACGAACTGCTGATCTTTGCTGCGCTTGGTCTGGGCCTGGGCGACGAGTTCCTGCATGATCTCGGGGGCGTAGGCGTCGCGCGTCAGCGTGTCGTCGATTAGGTCCGCGCCTTCGTCT
Organism: Phycisphaeraceae bacterium; assembly: GCA_045105055.1. Classification (GTDB taxonomy): domain Bacteria; phylum Planctomycetota; class Phycisphaerae; order Phycisphaerales; family Phycisphaeraceae; genus JAHQVV01. The sequence continues at coordinate 2,184 of JBGCDC010000353.1, forward strand.
TGTGTATCCATCAACGGGGCGCTGGCCTGGTGACGCAGGTCGGCGACGATCGACTGGTCCAAGCTGCTCAGCTCAGCGACGAGTTTGGCATTGTCGGGCGACGCGCAGACCCATGCGGACAGCTCGGCACTTTCTTGTTCAGTGAGCGTTTCGCCGTTGAGGTGGCGGTGTAGTAGGGCGGTCGCATCGCTCATTGCGTGCCCTCCGATTGCTGCTGGCGTTTGATGCAGTCGCGGAGGGTTTCGCGGACTCGGCTTAGCGCGTTGGAGACGGTGTTGGCGGACGAGCCGATCTGCTGGGCGATGGCGAGGGGCTTTAGGCCTTGCATGTAGCGGAGTTCGACAAGTGAATGGGCCTTATCGCTGAGCTTGTCCATGCATTGACGTAGGTGGCGGGACTGTTCGCTGAG
>JBGCDC010000354.1:0-7868 GCA_045105055.1 Phycisphaeraceae bacterium
CCTTGCAAGATGTCATCTGCTCCTTGAGCAAAATGAAGACGCGGTTGAACACGCACAGAACGCAAAAAGGATTGCGATCGACGAGCCGGAAGCCATGATGCTCTATGCCAGAGCGTTGATTCGGCTCAACCGCTACGAAGAAGCTCGCATCGACCTCATCCCACTTGCCGAGAACGATCAGATCAACACATCGATGCGGCTTGATGCATGCAAGATGCTCTTTGGAAACGGCGAGCGGAAAGTCGTCGGGCAAGCACTTGAATCGATCGCCGCCGCTGGGCAAGCCAACAACGACGCGCTGATCATGCTCGCAAAAGTTTACATCGAGCAAAACCAACTAGATAAAGCCGACGTCGTTTGCGCCGCACTTTTGAAGCAGCCCGACGCTCAGTCGATCCGATTTGCAACGAACTACTATCGCCAGACGCAGCGCCCTGAGTTGGCCGAACAAGCCCTCACTTCAGCACAACTATCCGGCGTCAGCGAGGCCGATCGCTTGATGATCCGTGCTGAAGATGCCGCGGTCCTAGGACAGACCGACGAAGCACTCTCACTGATCTTGAAAGCCGCAGAGAATGAGCCAAAGTCAACAATGCGTTGGTACAACGCGATCCAACTCGCACTCTCTTTGAGTGAGCCCAGCGACGCGATCCACTTTGCGAAGCTCGCTACATCTCACCTGCCAAACGATATTGGTATCGCAAGCATACTCAAGCACGAAAAGCTAGTCATGCAAACGCGTGACGACTTGGCCCTTATTCCCTTGGCCGTGACAATCCTGAACGATCGCACCTATCGATCCACCGCTATCGATACGCTGCGTATTTCTTCAAAGAACACAGATCCTGCGACGACCGCGAACCAATTAGCCGACCTCGTAAAGAAACAGCCGGGCTTTAAGCATCTCACTGAGCTCACGCTCGATCGCCTGCTCCGTGCGGGTCAAGACGAGCGTGCATACAACATGGCCGGCCCTGCCATGGCACGTTTTACGGACAGTGCCGCCTCGGCTCGCGTTGCAACACTTGCATCCTTCCGCATGGGTGACTGGACGATGCTGCTCAACGCCGCGAACGCGTGGGCACAACGCAATCCAAACGATCGCCCCAAAGCGGACCTGATGCGTGCCGCCGCGATGAATGAATTACAGCGATACGACGCAGCCATCCGGACGCTTAGGCCCTATATGGTTCTGCAGAAAAACTTTGACAACAAAAGCCAAATCCTCTTCGATATCTACACGCGCTCCCTCGTCCGCAACGGCAACACAAGCCTTGCTTGGGACACGCTGAGCCCGCACGTTGCGACGAACGCACAGGCCCGAAGTATCGCGCTAAGGCGTGTCACCGAAGACATAAGCGAAGCAAAGAATGTTGCCGATTGGATCGATTGGCTCAGCTCTGATCGAGATGATGCGACTCGTCTGTTCGAGACAGCTAGCGCAGCCTTCCGGGCAGGCCAACGCCTTGGTGATAAAGCGCTGGTGCAAAAAGCCCAACGTGAAATCGCAAGTATCCTCATCATGCCCGGCCCACATGGGATCGATGTCCTCTACGCCCAAGGCCAAATCGCGCAGTCCCTCCAGGACCTAGACCAAGCCGAGGTCTGCTACCGCAAAGTCCTAGAGACCGCCCCCGAGAACCCACTCGTTCTTAATAACCTCGCGATGGTATTGCTTGAACGCGGCGGCAATTCCTTGGCTGAAGCAGAAGAGCTCGCCGTGAAAGCCACTCAACTATCTAAGACGGACCCCAACCTGCTCGATACGCTCGCCACGATTTACTTGCGACGCAACAAACTCGATCCAGCCATGCAGGCGATTGAACGAGCGATCAAGTTGGATGCCAAAAGCCCAACATGGCAACTCACAAAAGCCGCGATCCTCGAAGCCAAAGGCGACACTGAGAGCGCGGACTTTATTCGTGAGAAATACCAGTAACGGTTAATGAGCTAAAGCAATGGGCCTAGCAATCGCGCCGCGTTCTCGATGAGCCGGGTATGAAACGGCCTATTTATCCATTGCTTTTGATCAAGCCCCACCGACTGCTCAGCGTACCGCCATTGCAAATCGCTCAGACACTTCGCGAAGCCCTCGTCATAGACCGCAAGGGTCACTTCGAAGTTTAGCCAGAGGCTACGCATATCAAGGTTCACCGTGCCGATCAGCGCGGTCTGCTCATCGGCGACGAGCGTCTTGGTGTGCAGTAAGCCGTCGGCAAACTGCATGACCTTGACACCTGCGTTCAACAAGTCAACGTACTGTGATCGACTGGCTAGGCGAGCCATCACCGAATCGATCTGCTCAGGCACGATCAGTGTGACTTCGACGCCGCGTTTGGCCGCGGTGATCAACCCGTCGAGCAAGGGCTCATCCGGGATGAAGTAAGGCGTCGTCATCACCAATGTTTTTTCAGCACCGTACATCGCGGTCAACAGCGTCTCACGAATTGCCTCGCGCGCAAAACCCGGTCCTGACGGCATCAATTGTGTATCAACCTCACCCGTAGGATCAACGCACTTCAACCCGCCCCGCTCTTCAAAATCCCCTAGTACCGCATCTGTCTCGGTATCAAAATCACTGAGAAAAACCAAGCCAAGCGTTTCCACGACCGGGCCCGTCACACGCACCATCGCATCACGCCAACGCCCTACCCCCATCTCTTTTTTAAACAGCGCAGGGTCGGCCATATTCATAGAGCCGGTGTAGCCGACTTGCCCATCAATGACCACGATCTTTCGGTGGTTACGGAGATCCTGGCGTCGAAACATCATCCGCCAAATACCCACGGGAAGCACTTCGATCATCTCAACACCAGCAGCGACCAAGGCCTTTCGCTGCGGTGATTTCAGGAACGTCTTGCTACCGACCGCATCGGCCAAGCACCGACATACGACACCACGCTCTCGTGCACGCTGGATCGCATCGATAACCCGATCCACTTTCCCGCCGGGCCACCAGATGTAAAACTGCAGATGCAGCGTTTCTTTCGCCGCTTCGATGTCATCGATGAGCCGATCAAACACCGTATCCGAGTCCGGCAATAGCTCCACGCTGTTGCCGCAGAGTAGCGGGAAGCCATAGCGATTCAAACTGTGCTGAATTAACGCGCGTTGGGGTGCAGGCCGATCACCGACTCGATGTTCTACATGGTCGTGTAAACGGCGAAGGTGTTTATTGAGTGTGGGTCGTATTGATTCGAATCGATCTTGCCTAAGTCTGCCGATACGATTCTCACCAAGAATCAGGTACACGATCGCACCGAGAAACGGGACCAAGAAGATCACACCCAACCAAGATAGCGATACCCCGACCGGGCGACGCCGCATAACTACGCGCAAACTCAAACCGATGCGAATAATCCAGTCCACGATAAAAATCGTGACCGCGATCCACGAGATGTCAGGTAGGCTTGGCATGTGGACTGACCGATACGACAAATGCGCATCATACCGCGACCATGCCTCTTGCCTTTGTCTTAGGCGAGCAGGTCCTTCTGCACTTTGCCGTGGACATCGGTGAGGCGGAAGCGTCTGCCCTGGAACTTGTGGTGTAGCCGTTCATGATCAACGCCCATGAGATGCATGATTGTTGCATTGAGGTCGTGGACATGGACCGCGTCTTTATGCGTGTGTTCCGCGTCTAAGCCATGCAGTGGCGCACCGTCTTGATCGACGATGTTGTAGCCGTAGTCGTCCGTGTTGCCTTGCACATGGCCGGGCTTGATACCGCCACCCGCCATCCAGATCGAGAAGCACGAGGGGTGGTGGTCTCGGCCAAACGCATTGGGCGTAAGCTTGCCTTGGCAGTAAGAGGTTCGCCCGAACTCGCCGCCCCAGATGACCAGCGTTTCGTCCAGCATGCCGCGCTGCTTGAGGTCGGTGATGAGCGCCGCGCTGGCCTGGTCGGTTTCTTTACATTGCTGTGAGAGTCTGCTCTTCAACGAGCCGTGCTGGTCCCAGCCTTGGTGATAGAGCTGGATGAAGCGGACATCTTTTTCCGCAAGCCGTCGCGCAAGCAAGCAGTTGGCCGCGAAGGTGCCGGGCTGACGCGCGTCTTCGCCGTACAACTCGTACGTTGACTCGGGCTCTTCGCTCAGATCCGTCACCTCCGGCACCGACGTCTGCATCCGATACGCCATCTCATACTGCGCGATACGCGACTCGATCTCCGGATCTAGTTCACGTGCAAACTGCTCGCGATTTAAGTCGTTGATCGCGTTGAGCATCGATCGCCGACCTGACCGGCACACGCCATCGGGATCGCTTAAGTAAAGCACCGGCTCGGACCCCGCGCGGAGTTGTACACCCTGATGCTTCGAGTCAAGAAAGCCCGAACCCCACAACCGGGAGTACAAAGGCTGACCACTTTTATTCTTCGTGACAAGCACAATGAACGAGGGGAGGTTGTCGTTGGTGCTGCCTAGGCCGTAGTTGATCCACGCACCAACGGACGGTCGGCCAGCGATCTGCGAGCCGGTCTGGAAGAACGTGATCGCGGGGTCGTGGTTGATCGCTTCGGTATACATCGAACGCACGACACAGATGTCGTCCGCGATCTTCGAGGTGTAGGGCAAGCGATCGCTAAACCAGCCGCCGCTCTCGCCGTGCTGCTTAAACTTGAACGGGGACCCGGCCAGTGGGATCGACGCCTGATTGGCGGACATACCCGTGAGGCGTTGGCCAGCTCGCACGTAGCCGGGCAATTGCTTGCCGTGCAGTTCGTTGAGTTTGGGCTTGTAATCGAAGAGGTCTTGCTGCGCAGGGCCGCCGGACTGGAATAGGTAGATGATGCGTTTGGCTTTGGGCGCGAAGTGCGGCGAGGGAAGGATCCCGCCTGCGGCTTTAGGTGCGTCGAGCTTGGCCGCCCCGGCTGTATTGCCGGGCATCAATGAGCCGAGCGCAATAGACCCGAGCCCCATCGCCGATCGGCCGAAGAAGTGCCGTCGTGTCATACCTGCGAGACTTGTTGGGTTATATTCCATCGCTTACTTCCTTACCGCGTCTAGCGACGCCAGATCGTCACATCTAAATTGAAGATCGCATGCATCACGACACTCATCGCAGCATGCTCGACTGGGTCAAGACTTTCATCCGGATTCGATTCGCCTTCTGCAAGTAAAGCCTTAGCGTCTTTAACGTTGTCGCTAAAGAAGGCCCGCTGTTCATTTAGTAGTGCGAGCAATCGCTCTGCCTCGGTGTTAGTTGGTGCACGGCCCGCGAGTTTGCGAAAGCCCAACTCGATCCTTGCTTCATCGCCTTGCGTTTGTTTCATTACGCGCTGAGCCAATACACGCGTCGCCTCGACGTACTGCACATCGTTGAGCAGGACCAATGCCTGCAACGGTGTATTCGTTGCGGAACGCTCCGCAGCACAAGCTTCACGCGTCGGCGTATCAAACGCCATCATGTTTGGCATCGGCACCGCACGCTTCCACACCGTGTACAACGACCGACGATACAGCGATTCTCCCTTGCCTTGCCGATATGAATCGCTACTAACTTCCTTCCACAAGCCCGCGGGCTGATAGGGGTAAGCCGGTGAACCACCCTGCTTCGCGACCAATAAACCCGAAGCACTCAGCGCGGTGTCGCGGATCATCTCTGCATCTAGACGGCGGGCAGGCCCGCGCGACAAGAGCACGTTATCCGGGTCGCTCTTCCACTTCTCAGGTTGCGTCGATGAGTCTTGTCGATAGGTCGCACTGAGCACGATGCGTTTGAGCATTGCCTTGGTGTCCCATCCCGATTGGACGTAGGTCAGCGCGAGGTAGTCGAGCAATTCGGGGTGAGTCGGCAGCGTGCCTTGCAGTCCAAAGTTGTCGATGGACGCGACGATGCCGGTCCCGAAGCATTGTTGCCAGAGACGGTTCACCGCAACGCGCGAGGTAAGCGGATGGTTCGGTTGCGTTAACCATTGAGCCAGACCAAGCCGATCGCGCGACAGATCATCATCCCACGGCATGATGCTCCCGGGCACCGCACGCTGGACACGGTTTTCGATTGTACGCTCGGCGTCGTATAGCCCACGGCTTAACAAGTGGGCCTGCCGCGGCTCAGGCATCTCACGCATCACCGCGATCTCGGGGATGCCATTCTCGTGTTTAACAAACTGCTCTCGAGCCTGCGTAACCTTGGCATATGCCTCACGCATCGAAGGGTCGATCGCGGAAAGGTAATAGCCACGTAAGGCTTGCCTATCACCCGCTTCGAAGGCTTGCGTGATTGCCTTGCCATCGAACAGGTGCTGCGCTTCCACATCAGAGACGGCTCGCCGGATGAGCTTCACCTCATCTGCCATACCACCGGAGAGACCGCGATCGCGGAAGCGTTGGCCGATGATGAGTTCTTTGGCGGACGGGCCAAACGGGTTCCCGCCGCCGACGGTTTTGAGTAGCGGCCCATCGCGAATAACTTCGACTTCAGCATCTTGGCCATTGATCGACAGCGATAAACCCGCAGCCCGGCTCGACCCGTCGTAACGCCAAACCACATGCACCCACTGGCCCGGCTCAACGACGTCGCCAGTCCGTACACCGATCGCGTTGCCAGGCCAATGCCGATACGCACGGGCCATGACCTTGCCTTGGTCAAGCATGAGGTCAAAGCCATAAGGCCCAACGTCCGTGCCCGAGGTCCGCTTCGCAATCACGCGCGGCGAGCCCGTATCCAATTCATCGACCTTGAACCACATCGCAATCGTAAACGGCGTCCAACGGTCGATATCCGACATGCCCGGCAGCGCCGCGTAGTTGTCACCATCGAAACGCAACGCCTGCCCTTCAACGCCTTGCTCAAGCTTTGGATTGTGCGCGGATTGATGCTGGCCAACGGACCCGGGCTTGCCTTCATCGACGCGGTTAAGGAGCTTGGCCTTGTCTATTGCATCAAAACCGTAGTCGCCGATCAAGTCTGGGATCGTCGAGTCGATCTCCCCTGAAGACAGCCAAGCATTGAACGCTGCATCGCGTTCAGCCGAGAGCGATGCGTATTGCTTTTGAAGTTTCTCTTTTGCACGGACTAATTCATCGAGCTTTTTCGACTGCTCATCGGTAGGCAGCAGCATCGACGGCGGCGGGATGATGTCCGGACGCTTGTGCTCAGCAGTCCCCGACTCGTCAATGCTGTTAAAGAACGCAAAGAGCTCGTAGTAGTTTTCATGAGTGATCGGGTCGTAGCGGTGATCGTGGCAGCGGGCACACTCGAAGGTCATCCCCATAAACGCGGTACCAAAAGTGTGCAGCCGATCCGCGACGCCCTCGTTGCGCCACTCTTCGGGGATCGCGCCGCCCTCGGCGTTGACGCGGTGCAAACGACTAAACGCGGTGGCGAGTTGCTGCTCCCGTGTCGCGTCGGGCAAGAGGTCGCCTGCGACTTGCCAAGTCAAAAATTGGTCATAGGGCAAGTTGTCGTTAAAGGCTTTGATGACCCAATCGCGCCAAGGCCAGGTCGCGCGGTAGCCATCGACCGTAAAGCCATACGTGTCGGCATAGCGCGACATATCCAACCAAGGCACCGCCATGCGCTCTCCATAGTGCGGCGAGGCGAGCAGCCGATCCACCACGGCCTCGTAAGCATCTACACTTTGGTCTTTAAGAAAAGCCTGCACATCCTGCGCCGTCGGCGGCAACCCCGTCAGGTCGTACGACACGCGTCGCAACCAGCGTTCTCGCGTCGCTTCTTTACTCGCGCTCACCCCTTCCGATTCGAGACGAGCCAACACAAACCGATCGATCGGGTCACGGACCCATTCTTCGTTTTGTACCTCAGGTAAATCGACACGCTCAGGAAGCGACTCAAACGACCAATGCGCCTCGTACTCGGCACCCTGCTCGATCCACCGCACCAGCTTGTCCTTCTCTTTCTCGGTG
>JBGCDC010000355.1:0-5896 GCA_045105055.1 Phycisphaeraceae bacterium
GTCGGCTTCTAACCCAAGGATGAGCTGGCCGGCCATCGCTTCGCCTATCGAGATTGCACGGCCCGTCGCCGTCGGCGCGGGTGCAACAATCCGAGCGGGCAGGCCATCCTTTAGAACGCCGAGGTCACTTTGTAAGCCCGATGCACAAAAACGCAATCGATCGGGCTGCACCACCGTGAGTACCGGCGATTTCTCATCCGCCCATGAGCCGTTGGTCAGACCGAGCCTTGAGACAACCCCAGCAACATCCGAGCGAATCTCGATCCTGTTGATGGTGGACCACCGCGGGCTCTGTCCACGATCCGTATCGACCATCGCGATCAGATCCGGTTTTGTCAAAGACGTTACCGCCGAGACCGCATCGAGCAGATATTCACGGCGTGACTCCACCGCTTTGATTTCGGCTATGGTTTTGCGGCGTTGAGCTTCGAACTCCGCGTCTTTCTCCAGTAGCGTTGCACGTTCTGCCTCGCTACTAGTCAGGGTCGCGCGGGCGAGTGTCAGCTCGTTTTGCCGGCCGCCCCCAACCGCATTGAGCTTTTCGAGCTGCTCGACGCGTCTTAGCCAAGCGTCGATCGTTTTCTGCAAGCTGGCTTCGTGCTTCTCGTGCGCTTCGATCAGTTGCGGAAAAGTCTCGACCTTCACCTTGAGCAGCCTCATTTCCGAAACCGTCTCAGCAAGCTGCTGTTGCAGGCTACGTAGCCCCGGCGAATCGATGCGGTACAGGAGCGAGCCGACCACCACGTACTCAAGCTGCTCAACTTCCAGTTCGACGCGGCCTGGCATCGGCGTGCGATACGCCTGACGGGCTGAAGGCAGGTACTCAAACCGCCCAGGCACACGCAGGGTCTGCGCGACGCGGCGACGCTCAACCTTGACAAAGCTGATGCCCAGATTCGTCCGCACCGCGGAGGGGATATCGATGAGATTTGGATTGGCGGATGCCTGCCCGTTGTCATGCGCGTCCGCATCTTCAGAGGCGTGTCTGTCGCTCTGCTCGCCACTGCCACAAGCAACCACCGTCAGAGTGAAGAGCAAGAGGCTGGCGATACAAAGATATCGTTTGATGTGGTTCATGGTGAGACTCCTTGAGCCGTATCCGCGCGTTTGTTCAATGTTGTTATCGTAGGGATATCGATCGAAACGGGCGCGGGCGTAGGCTCAGCGTCCGGGCCGAGCAAACGAGCGATCTCGATTCGAGCTCGCAGTGCTTCAAGATGTAACTCTAGGATCTGATTTTTGGCTTTAAAGCGACGCGTCACCGTCTCCAACAAGATGAGCGTGTTGACCTCGCCCAGTTCCGCCAAGCGATCGATCTCCGCCGTCTGCTCATCGAGCATCGGGACCAGTTCTTCTTCCAAGACTTTTAGTTGCTGCTGTGCGGCAGCCAATCGCGTCCGCGTCGCAGCGAACTCAAAGAGCAGATGTTCAAACTCGGCCTCAGCAGCTGCAGACGCCAAAGCACGATTCGCTCGCGCCTCAGCGATCCCGCCGCGATTGGCGTTCAAAATCGGTATCGGAAGCGATGCACCCAGCAGCAGACGATCGTCGTTATCCTCACTCCCCAGCCCAGCACCGATCTGGATGTCCGGATATTGCTTACGCACCTCAAGACGCAGGCTCTCTTCCGCGACTTGATAATCCGCACGCAACACCGCCAGTGATGTGTTGGACGTGATCAGCCTTTGGGTCGGGTCTGTTGCTTCGGGCATCACAACGCGGGGCAGCGTCGCAATCAACTTCGCGTTCGCTGTTGGTAACAGGCCCATCAGCCCCAACAGATCGATACGAGCCTGATCCGCATGAGCCGAACGCGATGCACGCTCGACGTGGATCGATAGACGCTCGACGCTCAGCAGCCGGGTCTCGACGCGCTTGAGTTCGCCAGCTTCTTGGAGCCGATCTGATACCACGCCGATCCGATCGATCGCGGCAATGACTTCATCGATCAAGGCAAGCCGATCACTTGCGACCGACCACACCGACCAAGCCTCACGGACACGAGCCCGCATCGACCACTCCGCATCCACCACGCGACGTAGCTCGGCACGATATGCCGTGTCGGCTCGGTCCTCTTCAACACGCAGTCGACCCGATATCGGGACGGTCAAACGCGCGGTCAGTCCGTACTCAAAGGGGCCCGCAGGCGAGAGCAGCTCCGCCCCATCAAACCCGAGCACCGGATCTTCCCACAGCCCGGCGGTCTCTGCATCGGCCAGCGCCACGCCCGCACGCAACCGAGCCATGCGCAGATCAGCGTTATAAAACAGCGCGATGACCTCCGCCTCGGCTGGACTAATGCCATCGCTAACATCAAACCGAACGATCGGCTCAAAACCGTCGCCTGCTAACCGTTTAGCAAACGCACTGAGCGATTCGTCTTCAAGAAGCCGATTGGTCATGCCCGCTTCATACGCCGCAAGGTCGAGCGGTATCGGCTCGTAGCTCTGGCAGCCGGCCAGCAAAACCGCGCACGCCAACGGCAGTGCCTGAAAGAGTCTCCGCGCAGAACGCGGGGGAAATTGAGTTGTCATGGTTTAAGTCCTGATGTTCATCCAAGGGATAGCCGCAACGGCCAACTAGGCAGTTGCAAGTGCTTTGGAAAACGATCAGGACTACAGGTTCAAACGAGATGTCGAAAGGACCGCGAGATGCCGGGCATCACCGGGATCAAACCACTTGGGCACCGGCGATAAAGTAGGTCGAGACGACCATTGAGCCGGAGGAAGCACCGACTGTGCGAGTGGCGACAACAAAGCACCCTCAGCAGTCAAGGCCTCATATCGCGGTAGCGTCGTCACGAATTCAGTAATGGACAGGTCGAGATCGACACAGCCACAACCGTCGTGAGGCTCGTCAACCAGCGTAGGCAGCGACGTCTCCGAAGAAGCATGGCTGCAATCAAGCGAACAGCTTTTTGAGCTTGCTTCCGCTGGATGTTCATGCCCGCCGCCTAAGCAGATCGTGCCCGCAGCGGCGACCCCGCCAAGCAGGGACTGAAGCGAAATCGCGACCGCGATCAGGATGGCAAAAGCCTTCGACATCAGCTCACTATACGCGACTTCGGCTAATTTACTGCATAGATCTAGATCGCGAAGTCAGATTGACAACGAAAAAACCGCATCTCGAAATAGATCGTGATGCGGTTTATACGCTGTATTGTGTTGCAAAACAACAAAAACACAAATGGAGCCGGGGGGAGTCGAACCCCCGTCCCGAAGCAGTCAGTCCTGGGCGTCTACACGTATAGTCACTCATAGTTTCTTACCCACGCATCGGAGAATGACAGCCTTTGCGCGAGCCAGCCTGAGAATTGTTTAACCCGCAGACGCTAAGGCGTCGTCCTTGGGCGAGTCTACTAGTCGTTCGCCCCGCAACAGCCGCAGACGAGCGGAAGCGGGACGTTGCTAACCTAAAATAAATTAGGCAGCGAGGCGTGCCGGCGCGAAGCCGATACGACCAGCGATGTTATCGTTGGCATTTGTGTTTTTGTACGTGGTTTAACGAGGCCTACGTACACCTCGACGTGCAACCACAGGGCTTTCCCTGTCCGGTCGATACCAGTCGGCCCCGTTTTGTCAAAGAGCAGTGCGGACAAGCCCGCAACAACACAACTATAGCCGAATCACTCGCCATCAGCCGGATTTAATCCGCAGCAAATTCTCCATATTCACAAGCACAAAAACAATTAGACTTCGCCCACACCGGGGGTATGCTTGACCCATGCATCATTTGGAGGCGGGTTAAGATGGTTGGTTGGCTCTATATCAATAACGAAGTGGCCGCCCCGGTCCGTATGCTTGAATCGGATCAACGCTCCGGCGTCGTCACGATCGAGGTCGCCTCACGCTTTGTGCCCAGCCGTACGATGCTTCGCCGGGAGACCATCGTCGAGTATCGGCACTGGTCCGAGCGACGCCTAATCCGCTGCCTCGGTGCCGAACACGTAGGCAACGCCCTCATGATCGAGGCCGTCGACGTCGGCCCAGCTAACCTCGAACATGACGATAAACAACCCCAAGCCGTCGGCACGCCCGAAGACTGGCTCACCGTCAACGGCAAAGCACACTGCCAAATCACCGAACTCCGCACCCATCAACAACCCCAAGGCCACTGCCTTTTCAACGTCGGCCTGACCGATTGGCGCGACCTACGTATCGGCGAGAACGCCCCGCTCGCCTGCATCGGCATCCGCCTGAGCACCGGCCACGACAACGACGGCTCCATCACCCCGCTCCTGCACTCGGCCCGCGAAACGCCCTACCCCTTCACCCCGCCAAAAGTCGAGATCGTCCGCCTCCGCGAACGGCAACGCCTGACCATCCACCCTATCGCAACCGACTGGGGCGACCAGACCACCCTCGTCGTAGCGCGCGTCAACGACGTCGCCCCGCTTCGGCAACCACGCCACAGCGAGCCCGCCATCGCTCGATGACGTCAGTCCGAAGTGGCCTTACGCAACCGCACTTTCGAGGGTGGCGTTTTTACCCGAAGGGCCAGACCCCCTCGCGCACAGTCGGCGCACTCGTCTCTAAATATGTGATCCCTCCAAGCCCACTGCGTTGCGATCGCAATACAGTGGGATCGCGGCCTTACGATCGCTGTGTACCAGCCACTTCGCTGTGGCACAGCGTCTGCGTACTGCCCCGAAAAAAGATAACCGCTCTACTTAAATATCGAATCGCAACCTCGCGCGCACAAACGCGATAACTCCTCGCGTGACACAACGCACGCCATAAGAAGTAGAAGTAAGGGACTCACGCGCCGTACACTTTTGTGCACTGCATGTGATTCATCAAGCCAATGACGGGATCCTTACAGCGGCGGAATCTGATCGCCCAAGTCTTCTTGGTAGTAGAACCAAATCCGAGCACCGGACCAAGAGTGCAGGTTTCGCATCAGGCTGAAGTCAACCCATTCGCCTGAGCCGTCGGCATAGACGTGGTTGCCGCCCTTAGGCAAGTCGTTTTTCATGCCGTGCGCAGGCGATCCAGCCGCCCAGCCCGCAACATTGTTGATGTTGTTTTTGTCACCGCTAAGGACGCCCCACGGGTTGTTGCCTTCTTTGAAAGCGACATCGGCGACGAGTGTTTTTTCAGACGTCATGTCGTCGAGCGTCACGGGACTCAAGCCCCGAATTTGGCCGGGCACGCCTTGAACCGCGGTCCAGAACTCCATCCCGCCGAAGTACTGGTACCCATGAACCGTGTGGGCAAATGAGCCGGGGTTGAAGATCGGCTTGAAGTCGTCTCGGCCGGGATCGCCCCAGAGCTCGAGCGGGTAGCCGTAGTCAATGAATTGTTCTGCGCCCGCGATAACTTGGTCGTTGACAAAGCCATGATTGATCGCGTGCTGTGTCCATGAAGTGCTGTCTCGTCGGGCGGGGATGAGCCGACCCTTTTTATCGTCGGCTGCGAAGGCGGTCGTCGAGGTCGCCATCTGCCTTTGGTTGGCGAGGCACTGCGCCCTGCGAGCGGAGTCGCGTGCCGAGCCTAACGCGGGCAGCAAGATCGCGATGAGAAGCGCGATGATCGAGATCACCACGAGTAGTTCGATAAGTGTGAAGGCGCGACGCATGGAGAACTCCAAGTCAGAGAAAAAAAAAAGACTAAAAGGGGACGCATCCCTTTCGGAATGCGACCCCTTGAAGGAGAATCAAAAATTAACCACGTCGACGACGCGCGATGAGCAGGCCACCAAGGCCAAGCAGCGCGAGCGACGAAGGCTCGGGAACGAGCGTACCGGAGACGGCGACGGTACTCACTCTGTTGTTAGCAGATGAAAAATCGATATCGATGGATTCAAGCGTCTTGGCCTGGTCCGCCGCAGAAAGTGTGAAGCTAAGCTCTCTCATAAAGAGTCCTTGCCCGAAATAACCACCATCACGACGTGGATC
>JBGCDC010000356.1:0-2467 GCA_045105055.1 Phycisphaeraceae bacterium
CCGTGGAGCACCTCGCCGCCGCCCTGCTTGATGACTTCTTCTGCGCGTTGATAAAACGCGACTCGGCTCATTTTCGAAAAGCCGATCTGATAGCTCGTGTTGCTCAGCAAGAACCCCTCTTGCAAGATGCGCAAGCCGTACGCCGCGCTGATCTGCCGGGGCAACTGGTTGCACGCCCCCGCGATGATCGGCGACCAGAACGTATCGATCAGCCGCTCTTCCTGCTGGATACTAATTAGCCAATCACGGAAGTTTTCACCGTTGAGTTCTTCGCGTGCCGTTCGGCTGACTTGCAGCGTCGCGAGAAAGCCAGAGAAGATCGCAAGTTTTTCTTTCCAATTAAACCGCTTCATCGCCATGCACCCACGGGTCAGGTCAAACGGCGCGTGCAGGTCGTCGCCCGTCAGTTCATCGATGAGCCCGTCGGAGCCGGTGAAGTAGAGGGTCTTATGCCAATCGATATCGCGGATGACGCCGAGCCTACGGTACAGGTCCGTCTGGTTGGTACACATTCGCATGAGCGTGTGTTGGCTCGCGTCGGTCGCTTCACCAGAGGTCGATTGCCCGACGTGGACGTGGCTCTCGACCACGGTCACGCGGTAGCCAAGGTCGGTCAGACGCACCGCCGAGGCGACCCCCGCGTGCCCATCGCCGACAATAATGACGTGCTTACCCTGTCCTGGTTGCTCATGCATCCCCCTATTGAACCCGACACCGCCCCGCCGTGCAACGCGAATCACGCCTCAGACGCTCAATACCACGCTAGCCAGCCCTGCTAGGCCATCGCATCCTCGCCGCCACACTGTAATGTGCCCCAAAACATGTACATCACGCCCTCTCAATGAGCGGAGGTAGGCAGACATCCCCAAACGACAACCGCCCACAGGACTGCGGGCGGCCGGGCAAAGGCTGGCATTGTTGTGTGGTTCGGCACGTCTGCACCAAGTAAGGCGCGACAGGCTACAACGCGCCAGCAGGTGGCGCGATGAAAAGACCCTTCTTGAGTGGGCCGACAGCAGTGACGGCGCGCGCAAGTCGGTATTGGGAGTCGATCACATATGAATCCACAAGCCGGGCAAGGCAATCCAAGACAACCTGCCGCGAGAGCAAACACCAATCAGCGCATCAGATCTGCGCACAATCTTCAACAGAGACAATTTAATGGGGACTGTCCCTTTTTCTTCTCCGTTCATCACTGTTAAATCCTTGCATCCACTCACGCGTCAACAGGATAGACAAGTCGGGTGCCCGGCTGTTAAGGTTAAAGGATGAAATCAGATTCTATATCTATGGCCTTGAAGTCTTCTGGGCAACTTACGGTAGCGCTTATCTTTCTCGCCATCGGTATGGCTGCATGGGCAGACGAAGTGACAACCGATCAAGATCTACCCGCTTCGATTTATTTGGCGTTTGGTGGTGTTAAAAAGGTTGCGTTTTATGACGACCCAGCCGGCGTGCCGAAAGGACATGCGTCGATTCGTATGGTGCTGGTGAAGCCAGGGCTGGCTTATCAAGAAGGCAATATGCAACTGCGTGTCAAGGATGCTTACTACATCAGCGAGCGGCAGATCACGAATCTGCAATACGCATATTTGTCGCCTGGCGTGTATTACGCGGATCGAGAGACAGTTCACAAGCGATTTTTGAGGACGACAGCCAACTCGTGGAAGCGTACTTACGGTGATCGCTATCGAGTATTTGTAGATCAATTCGAACCTTACTTGCTACAGGATGATGCGCCCGCAATGCTTCTTGATCCAAGCGACGCGCTCGAAGCAGCCAATCTTTTGTCGGTTCGCTTGAATCAGACGGTGACTGTTTCAAATACATCGCAGTGGTATCGATATATGCGACTCTTCGGCGTGACGGATGAATCGATTGACGTGGACAGGAACGCCGAGTTTTTACCTTGGTCTCTTCACGATAAGCACAAAGTCGCCTGGGATGCGCCCTATGAAGAGATTTTTCGTAGGCTCAATGAAATTTACTCCGAATGGGATGTGAATGGCCAAGCACCTCCTGATCAAGTCGGCATTGCTTGGTCGATAGTTTGGCCGACAGACACCGAGCGAACTGCCTTGCGTGAAGCGTTTCCAAATGAGGAAGGTCGCGCGACGCGGGTCGTTCAGCCGCACAGCTACTTTGTGCGTGGCGGTAGTTTGCTGAGCTACAGTAATGCGACACCCAAGCACGCTTTTTCATTGGGGAGCATGCTGGCAAAGCAAAGTCAGCGGAATCGTCTTCAAGGTTTTTATTTGACGATCACGGCCAAGGAGTATCTCGCGGGCCGTTGACCGTTTGATGGCTGTGGACGGGCTGATGCGCTGCCCCATCACGCGTTGATTAAAAGTGATCCGCGAGCGTCGGTTGGCCGGGGGCGAGTCCGCGAGCACCCCGGAACGAATCGGCATGGACACCACTCAGATAACCCCCAAGCCGCCTGCCCCCGCCACCCGCCGGCATCATC
>JBGCDC010000357.1:0-2513 GCA_045105055.1 Phycisphaeraceae bacterium
AGCGAATTGGTGGTGCTTCCATGAGCAATGCGATCTACTGTATTGCGTGCGGCTATGATCTGCGCGCCACCGCATCGGGGGTCTGCCCTGAATGCGGCCAAGGCTACGACCCGTCGAACCCGCGAACGTTTGCTCGATCGCTCTACGACGTTTGGCCGTCAACAGAGCTCAAGCTGGTGCTGATTTCAGAAATCGTTTTACTCGTCTTGTATTTCGGTGTTCGTTTGTTGACAGCCAGTCGCTTGGACATATGGGATTCGCTCTTGCTCATGGGATGTTTTTTCCTTTTGATAGCGATGATGTGGCATTGCTTCATTCTGATTTATAGTTGGGTCGCTTTGGCCATGAGCTTTCGGCGCGTGATGCCCCGCAAGCGATTGATCTACACATTGGTGATGCTCAGCCCGACGTTGATCACCGGCTCTTTCTGGTTGTGGATTTAGATGCGAGGATGAAACGATTAGCAAGTAGGGTGCGGTGGAGGCTCGGGGCAACCCACCGCGAATGATGTTGGATATTGATCTGGTGGGTTGCGCGGAGCCTGCACCCACCCTACGCCAGGGCGCTAGACCTTTGCTCGTAACGACGCGATCAATGCTTCGTACTGCTTGGTCTCTTCGCGGACCTGCTTTACGAAGTCGTTGTCTTCGATGGTGCCCGCGACGGCGTCTTGCTCTGCTTGATCATCGAAGGTCGTTTGGCGGTAAGGGTTTTCGTAGTCCTTGGCACGCGTTACGTAGACCTGGTCGTGGATGTAGCGTTGGATGTTGATCGACTCGTCGAGGGCCTTGTCCCACTGCTCTGTGGTGAGGTCGTTGCCGAGTAGTAGGCGTAGTGTCGCGAGGGCGTGCTGTTGTTTTTGGCGGGGGTACTGGGCCCAGAGGCGGTCGTATTCTTCGTGCACCGCATCCCAGTTGGAGAGGTCGCCGGTGCCGATGCGGGCGCGGAGATCAGACACGGCATAGGTCGGGACGAGTTGTCCGCCGAGGTTGGTCCAATCGGATTGGCGCGGCTGCTGGCCGAGGTCATCAAGTAGGGATTGGAACGTGCTGGCTTCGTTGTGTTGCATGTAATCGACTAGATTGCGGACGGCGTAGTGCAGCAGCATCTGTCGGTAAGCAGCATAGGCCCGCGCGGGGTTGCGGAGGATCGTGTTACGGCTGCCGTGCTCGGCGTTGTCGATTGTGACGACGGTGTCGGCTAAGCGTGCGTCGTTGTTCTTCAGGGCATTATGGCCGGTCGTCGTCGCTAATTCGTCGGAGCCCGCCTGCTGAAGCAGGGCTCGGCCGGTGTGCTGCGCGAGTGAGTCTAAGCCTGCGATGATCTCTTCGACGGTGTCGGGCGCAAGCGCATCGAACTCGACGTGCTGGGTCTTGCGTTTGCGTGCATCGCGCTTGGCGTACTTGGCTGAGTTGCGCGCGAGCGCGTACATGTTGTGTGTCCACCAGTAGGCGGGGACGAGCACCAGCCGATCGTTCGCGACGTCGTTGCTAACCAGCGTGAAGGGCAGGGTGATGTTCAGTTCGCTGGGGTAGTCACCCTTTGCGAGTAGGCAGTAGCTAGCAAATCGCGAGGTGTGTTTGACGGTGGTGCACAGGCCGGGCCAAAAGCCTCGGCCCGCGACGACCTCGCCATCGTTGGCCCGGCTGTTGTGATTGCTGCCGATCGTCGCACCGGCGGCGAGGTTGCTCTGCCCCATCACCAGCGCAGCGACCAAGAACGAGTTGTTGTGGTGCTGTTCATGCGCAGGGAAGACGAGGTTGTTGAGCAGCTCGCAGCAGGATACGGTGGAGTTGTCGCCGAGGACGGAGTGGATGAGTCGCGCGCCGTATTTAAGCGAGCTATTGTCACCCATGATGAAGCGGACTGCTTTGCAGCCGTAGAAGATCCGACAGCCGTAGCCGATGATGCCGTTGACGAGTTCGACGCCTTCGCCGATCTGTGTGCGTTCGTCGTAGTCGGAGTGGATGGTGAGGTTTTTGAGTTTGTTGGCGCCTTTGATGTAGGCGGCGTTTCCGATTTTACAGTCCTTGATGATTCGGCAGGACTTGATGACGGATTGTGCGCCGATGGTGCCGTAGTACCCTCGGCTTGCGTCGAACTGTTGCTGAGTGATTTGCTTGAGTTTGTCGAGCAGGGCGGTGTCGCCGCGGTACTTGGCCCAGAGGTATGCGTCGGCGGGGATCAGGCCATCGAAAGGGAGGATGGATCGGCTACCAGCCTCGTTCATGAGGTCCATCCAGATGCGGACGGATTCGGGCTCACGGTGTTTGATGATGCCGTTGCCGAACTTGGCGTAGTTGCTGGTGTGCATCTCGTCGATGGACTGAAGGATGCACTCTTGGCCGACGATGGTGTGGCTGATGTAGCGCACGGCGTGGACCGCTGCGTGGTCGCCGATGTCGCGGTTGATGATGCGTGAGTTGGTCAGCCCCGCGGGGACGTGCAGGTCGTGATGCGTGAGTATGACTTTTTCGAGTCTACCGATGCGTACCAGCCCAGCGGAGTCGCAG
>JBGCDC010000358.1:0-4403 GCA_045105055.1 Phycisphaeraceae bacterium
GACGGTTGTTGTGGTTCGGTTTTGACAGGATTACATGATTCGATCCAATGAAAACCGCTTAATGCCGCAATCGAAGCCCACTGCTTGCCCGCTTTGGGGCACGCGGTGGGGTGGTGTAGGATCATCTACATTTACCCCATAGGAATAAACGTATCTGTGTCGGGCTTTACCTTGTTCATCCTGCCAACCTGTCGGCCCGTCTAAAACGAGCGGGATAGAATGCTGTAATTAGGAGTTCACTCATGCGATCACAAACGATCTTTCTCGGAGCCGTGCTAATGTTGTTTTCTTTTGCTGGTTTTTCCTGCTCGCGTTATGACAACAACCCTGGGGATGCGCCGGATCCGGACAACGACGAAGCGCTCGTCGAGCCAACGTCTATCGATGCTGATGCAGAGACCGCCGACCCGGCGACCAACGAAGAAGACGCTGAGCAACACGCTGATAGTGAACCTGTTGTCGCATCGGCTGAGCCGCGGAAGATTGTCATTGCGGGCGGTTGCTTCTGGTGTGTCGAAGCGGTGTACGAGCAGCTTGATGGCGTGCTCGATGTTGAGTCGGGTTACGCTGGCGGCGATGCGGCCACGGCGAACTACGACGCAGTCAAAACCGGCCGAACCAAGCATGCCGAGGTGGTGCGGATTACCTATGACCCGTCGAAGATCACCTACGGCACGATCCTTAAGATCTTCTTCACCACTGCGCACGATCCGACTACGCTCAATCGCCAAGGTGCCGACGTCGGCCCGCAGTACCGCTCGGCAATCTTTTATGATAACGATGAGCACAAGCAAATCGCTGAGGACTACATCAAGCAGCTCAATGACGCGGGCGTCTATCGCGATCCGATCGTGACGACCCTTGAGCCTTTGGAGGCGTACTACCCGGCCGAGGGTTTTCACCAAGACTACGCGAAGCTCAACCCCGGTAACCCCTACATCCAAGGCGTTTCTGCACCGAAGGTCGAAAAAACCCGCAAGGTTTACTCCGACTTGATCAAGGATGCGGACAAAACCGAATAATCGGTCTGGGTAGAGGTTAAGCCCCGATCAAGACGCTCCGATAAGGTCCATTGAAGGAGCCTGTCTTGGAGGGTTTTGTTGCATCGTCCTAGCGGATTTAGTTTGATCGAACTGGTGATCGTTGTAATCATCATCGGCATCATTGGGGCCATAGCGATCCCGCGGCTGTCGCGTGGTAGCGAAGCGGCAGGCGTCAATGCGTTCGTCAACGAGATCAATAACTTCGCGAAGGTCATCGATCTCTATCAACTCGAAACAGGCAATGCGATCGGGGATTCGACCACAGGCGTTTTTCCCAGCGAGCTTACGGGCTACTTGCACGAAAACAGCTGGTCGGGCCAGACGCCCCTCGGCGGCTATTGGGACATCGAACGTGATGACAACGGTGTAGGCTTGGCTGTCGGCGTCGACTTCCGGTCGTCATCTCCTAGAAATGAGTCGATGCAACAAGTCGATGAAATGATCGATGATGGCAATCTTGATTCGGGTGCATTTCGGTTCTTGGGCGCCGGGCGGTACTACCTCGTGCTCGAAAACTAGAACGTGGGTCTAATTTCTATTTTCAGCCCACGGCAAGCCTGCTGCTGGGTGAAACATTTCATTTCGATAAGGTACGGCATGTTGCCAGCTTGCTTAGCGAGCTAGAAGTGTCGGCTCACGATCCCGGCGATTGCGATGCGTGAGTTGATGGTGAACAGGTATGATTCGGTCATGGTAAACATCACTTTTCTTCGCGCTTTATTTTCCTTACTCATCATTGCCTTCGTCTTGCCAGCCTGCTCGGCAACGCCTGCGGTTGACCCCGCGACGCTGCCGGATCAACAACTGCTGAATCTTTATGAAGGCGATCCGCCGGGTGAAGCGACTTACAAAGGCGAGGTCCCGCCGACGGGCTACAACAGCCGAGGCCGACTGGAGTTTGTTCATATCCCGACGCTCGAGGTCTACCACGCCAAGGGTGAGAACCGCAGCGGCGCAGCGGTGGTCATCTGCCCTGGCGGCGGCTACCGGATCCTTGCCGACTCACACGAGGGCGTCGCTGTCGCCAAGTGGCTTAGCGAGAACGGTATCACCGGCGTCATCCTTCGCAACCGCATCTTTCCGTACCGCCACCCCGTTCCCATGATGGATGTGCAACGCGCGATGCAAACGGTTCGTGCCAACGCAGACGCATGGGCGCTCGACCCAGAGCGCATCGGCGTGCTTGGTTTCAGCGCGGGCGGGCATCTCGCCTCGACCGCGACCGTGCATCACCTCGAAGCAAAGCCTGACGCAAAAGACCCCGTCCTTCGTGTCAGCAGCCGCCCAGATTTTTCAGTGTTGGTTTACCCAGTCATCACGATGCGGCCGCCGACCGCGCACATGGGGTCGCGTAAGAATTTGCTGGGCCCTGAGCCGAGCGATGAACTCTTGGACTTGTTGAGCAGTGAGAAGCAGGTGAACAAGCAGACTCCTCCGACGCTTTTGGTTCACTCGATGGACGATAAGAGCGTGCCGATCGGCAACAGCGAGTTGTTCCTCGCGGCGCTGAAGAAGCGCAACGTGCCCGGAAAGCTGCTGGCCTACAAAGAGGGCGGGCACGGCTACGGCCTTGGCCGAAAGGACACCGATTCAACCGCCTGGCCCGATGCATGTATCAAGTGGTTTGAAACGATCGGCGTGATCGAGTCGAGCAATGACGAGTAATTCCAGTAATACGATGACGCTTTTGGTCACAGGCTTTGAGCCTTTCGGCGGCAGCACACTCAATCCGTCGCAGGCCGTGGTTGAGGCGTTGGCCGACGGCGAGGCGGATCTGCCTTGCGTTGAGTTAAGTACCGCATTGTTGCCCGTCGATACGAGTGTCATCTCAGCGGTGGTTGATGCGCTCTGGGCGAAGCATGATCCCGATATTGTCTTGCACCTAGGTGAGTCGGCGAAGGCGGACCGCCTGACGCTGGAGCGAGTGGCGTTGAATCTTTTGGACTTTGACACGCCAGACAACGCAGGGGCGAATGTGGTTGATCAGCCGATTGATCCCGCTGGTCCCGCGGCAAGGTTTGCGACGCTGCCTGTACGTTCGTTGCACGATCAGCTCAAGGCGGCGGGCATCGCGTCGGAGATCTCGCTCTCGGCCGGGGCGTACCTTTGCAATCAGACGCTCTACCTCTCGCTGGCTCACGGCGAGCAGCGGGGCGGCAGGCAGGTAGGATTTGTGCATGTCCCGTCGTTGCCCGAGCAGGTCGCGTTAGGTGAGCGGAAAGCACCGGCCATGCCGCGTGAACAACTCGTCGAGCAAATTCATCGCCTGATCTTGCTGGCGATCAGGGACCAGTCAGCCGATAAGGCCAAAGACGGCTATTGATCGCGTCGCGATCTTGCGATAGCTTTTGCGTAACGACCGAACCGCCCGCCACCCTCGCGCACTGAACCAACACCATGTCCACCATGCAGCTCTACAACGATCACGGCGAAGTCACCTTGACCGAGGACGACTGGGACAACATCACCGAAGCCGCAACCGAGCACGGCTGGGAGCCTGTCGACCTGGCCGACGATGGTCACGCGTTGTCAGAAGATGACGCCCTACACTTGGCAGAGGCCTTGCACGCCGCGATCGCGACCGGCGAAGTCATGCCTCACCGCTTGCTGCCCGACGACCCGGATGCGGAAGAGCGGATCGAGCTTTTCATGGAAATCTGTGAGTCCGGCGCCCTGCTGGAGCGCTAGAACTTCTGGCCAACCTTTTGCCTAAAGATCGACAATCGCACGAGAGTCTGCGATTTCGAGATTTTGTGCACACTCAATAGGTTCTTAACGCTGTTTGTCGGTGGCTGCCTTCAGCTGGGATACAGGTTTAGTTATTGGATGAGCTTTATTTGCTCATAAAGAGTGTTTTTGTGAAAACGGGTTATTAATTTAGGCAAGTGGATGGCGTGAAACAAAAATAATTTGGCATTTATACCTATTTGATGTTACACTCTCCTCGCTAGAGATAACTACGTCCGGACCCTGCCAGGATCTTCCCTTTGACTTGCCAAAGCTACAACAGCCCGATTGGTCGCCTCGAACTCACCGCACGCGCGGGTCGGCTCATCGGCGTGCGTTTTGATGCGGATAAAGAAGTTCGTTTCGCATCCGCTTTTGCGGCTCCAGAGGACCAAGAGGTCCTGGAACAGGCCTGCGAGCAGCTGGACGATTATTTCGCGGGCCGCCGTACGCAATTTGACGTGCCGATCGCACTGCAGGGCACCTCGTTCCAGACCAAAGTCTGGTCCGCGCTCTACCGCATTCCCTTTGGCAAGATGGTCAGCTACCAACAGATGGCCGACGGATTGGGCCGAGGCTGTGCCCGCTCGGTCGGGACGGCCAACGGCGCCAATCCCCTGCCTATCTTCATCC
>JBGCDC010000359.1:0-2187 GCA_045105055.1 Phycisphaeraceae bacterium
CCGATAACGATGTTTTGATGTAGCGAATGGGACAGAAGCGTAAAGACAGCACGCGGCAAGCCGCGGCGTTTCATTGAGAATCGATGTTTCAGACAGATGAAGCGACGCGGTTTGCCGCGCAGTAAATTCGCGTTACTTCGCTTCGTCTTGACCGAGCATGCGTTCCAGGTCGCGGATGTACGCGTCCTTGTCGTCGCCAGATTGGCGCAGCTTCGCGCTTCTTAATAAAGACTTCACGCGTGTGAGTAGTTCGAGCTTGTTACCAGGCTTACTGAGGAACTCGTCGGTACCCGCTTCGACACCGCGCTCGATGTCGCCTAGCTCGTTGAGCGCGGTGACCATCATGACGGGGATTTCTGCGGTCGCGTCGTCGGCCTTAAGCTTTCGGCAGACCTCGAAGCCTGACATCTTCGGCATCATCACGTCCAATAGGATCAGGTCGGGCTTGAGGCCTTCTTCAATCTTGGCGAGTGCTTCGACGCCGTCGAATGCGGCATGGACCTCGACGGGCATGGACTCGAGGTAGGCTTGCAAAAGCTCGACGTTCTGCTCGTTGTCATCGACGACGAGGATCACCGAGCCGGTAGGGTCAAAGTTGGTTTCGTTCATGGCGTCGGCCTGTGGGTTGCTGGTCATGAGGCTCTCCTGATCGGCCAAAGGAGCATTGTACCGCCGAAAGGGCGGGTCAGCGGGGCAGTTGAACCGCGAATGATGCGGGGCTGGTGTTTGGTTCGCTGTCTGTTTTACTTTGCTCGTTTGGCCTTTTTAAGGTATAATCGGGGGTTCGCCCCGGTTTGGCTATCCGCCGGGTCCCCCCACCTAATCACAGCAGATTGCCATGAGTAAGAGTGCCTACCCGACCCGTTTGCCTTGGACTGATCGCTGGACCGAGCCGACGCTTGAGCAGCTGCTTGATCCGATCAAGCCAAAAGAAGCCCACTACAAAGCCCTGAACAACATCATGGCCATCATCGAAGGCTACGAAGGCGTCGAACGACGCATCGTTTGGCTCGGCGAAGGCTGGCAGTGGTGCATCGAGTATGTCATCGAAGGCACGCACGAAACCGGTGCGGAGAAGCCCGACGCGATGGGCTACGTCATCCCCGACCCCGAGCAGCCGATCCTCGTGATCCCGCTGCACGACAAACAGATCGAACAGATCCCACTCCGCCGCGTCAACCGCTTCGTCCGCGACCAGATCCGCTCGGCCAAGTGCTCGGTGCAAATCCACTGGTGCCGATGGTCACCCAGCGCACAGACCGAAGTCGAGCACCTGCAAGACCTCGTGAAGCGCAAGTGGAAACTGGTGACGGGTAAGAAGCGGTAAGCCGCTCAGTAAGTAAATTAAAAAAACACCCCGCGATTATTTGCGGGGTGTTTTTTAATCACAATCTTTACGTTGCGCTCCGTGCATAAACGTGAGGAGATAAACGGATTGATGCTCGTCATCAACGCGATAAAAAAGAAGATAGTCACCGAAGTTTGTTTTGCGGATGTCGCGTCCGAAAGCCCGGCTCTCTGGCTCGCTAATCGGACAAGCCTTGGGGAGATCGCCGAGCGATAGGATGTGCTCGCGTAAAGCCTGTTCCCAATCTATGGCACGATCGATCGAGTCTTCCGCAATAAAGAGCGCTTGATCGAGTATCTGACTTTCAACTGCCGGAAGAACGATGACGCGGTAGCTCAAGACTACTTGGCCTTCTTATCGAGAAGCTTACTGCGCAGTTCATCCATAAAAGCTTCAGCGGGTCGTCCCTTACCTTCGTTAAGCTGCACTTCAGACTGTTGGATCGTCGCGAGCCTGTTTGCAAACTCGGCGGCGGCGTTGAGTTCATCAAACGCTTTTGGACTTAGCATGACCGCCCTCGCTTGGCCGTCTTGCGTGAGCACTTCAGCATCGCCGGTTCGGCTGAGCCGGTCCAGCGTCTGGTCGCAGTTGTCACGAAAGTCATTGAGCGATTGGGATTTTCCAGCTCTTACCATTTGCTTTGCTCCGCTTAAGTCGATCTACTAGATATTGCGTTACTTCCGAGTAGAAGTCAAGAAAACTTCAAATGGCTGCGATCAACCCCGCTTCACAAAAATCTCAAACCACTTGCAAAAAATCCTTGACCTTCTCGATTGCGTTGCCATAATACTTTCGTCGATAAGGACGGCTTCGCGGCGAGGCGGGAGAACCCCGAACCA
>JBGCDC010000360.1:0-5120 GCA_045105055.1 Phycisphaeraceae bacterium
GTGTTGCGATCGCCGCGGACGAGCGGCTCGTTCGATGCGCAGCCCGTGATTAGGCTGCAGATGAGCAGTGCAAAGAGATAGCGATGTCGTGCGGTCATTTTAGAGTCCGTTGTGGCTAGCCTTGCCCGAGTGACGTACTTAAGGCTTAAATCATACGTGCCATGGGGTGCTCAGCCCACGTCGATGAGGCCGAGCGCCTCGCCGTATTGTTGGTGGACGACTTTGTGGAGCATTGCGTGTTCTTGATTTGCGAGTTGCCAGTCGGCGTCGATCATCTTGCCCGCGTCTAGGTGAGCGAGTTTGAGGAGATCGATATCTTCGGGGATCTGCGCGACGCGGAGCGGGGGCATGCCGGACTGGCGCGTGCCGAAGAAATCCCCCATGCCTCTGATTTGCAGGTCGAGTTCGGCGATTTTGAAGCCATCGTTGGTCGACGCGATCGCGTCCATACGAGCGAGGGCATCGTCGGTCGTTGGCTCGCTGATGAAGACGCAAAGGGGGCGTCGACTGCTCGCGCCGCGTCCGATTCGGCCGCGTAGCTGGTGGAGCTGGGCGAGGCCGAATCGCTCGGCGTGCTCGATGATCATGACGCTCGCGTTGGGCACATCTACGCCGACTTCGATGACGGTCGTGGCGACGAGCACGTGGGATCGGTGGGCACGGAAACCGGCCATGACTTGTTCGCGTTCGTCGCGTGGCAGTCGGCCGTGCACCTCCGCGACTTGATATTCGTTACCCAGCACTTTACGGAGCATCGCGGCGGTGTCGGTGACGTTGCGTAGACCCGCGGCATTGTTACCTTCCTCGGTCTCGCCGGAGCTATCAATCATGGGGACGACGACGTAGGCCTGCTCGCCGCGTGCGAGGCGGGTTTTGAGATACTCGTAAACCTCGGGGGTTTTGTCTTGGCCGACGACGCGGTTTTGCGCGGGGACTCGGCCCGGCGGTTTGCCGGTGATCGTGGAGACGTCAAGGTCGCCAAAGATCGTAAGCGACAGCGTGCGCGGGATCGGCGTGGCGGTCATGACGAGGTGGTGCGGGACCCGGCGTCGGCCCTGCTCGTCAAGGTCGTCGGCTTCCCTGAGCCTTGCCTTCTGCATCACGCCGAAGCGGTGCTGCTCATCGACCACTGCAACGGCGAGGTCCTTGAACTTCACCGCATCGGTCACAAGCGCCTGCGTGCCGATCACGATTTCGGCAGTGCCCGATGCGATCTCGTTGAGCAGGTACTTGCGATCTTTGCTGCCGCTGGTGGACTGGCTGCCGGTCATCAGGCGGAGGCTGACGTTGGTGCCCTCGAGCATCGCGCTGATGGAGCGGTAGTGTTGCTCGGCGAGCAGTTCGGTCGGAGCCATGAGCGCGGCCTGCTTATTCTCTGCGATGGCAAGCAGCATGGCATACAGCGCGACGACGGTCTTTCCGCTCCCGACATCGCCCTGCACCAAGCGGTTCATTGGCGCATCTGCAGCAAGGTCGCTTGCGATCTCAGCGATGACTTTGTTCTGCGAGTCGGTCAGCTCAAAGGGGAATCGCTCACGGATATGCGTATCGATCGCGTCGGACGCAGGCAGCATCGGTGCGACTTGTTTCTTTAAGACATACGCCCGCTTCATCGCGATACCAAGTTGCAGCAGCAGTAACTCGTTGTATGCCAGACGGCGACGCGCGGCCTTGTGATCGTCTACTTCTTTGGGCTGATGGATCAGGCGAAACGCTTGGGCCAGCGTCGGCATATTGTGCGCGGCGGTCAGCTCAGCGGGCAAAGGGTCTTCGAGGATCGGCAGCACGCGATCGAGCGCTTCGTTGATCAGGCCTTCGAGCACCGGTGCGCTGAGGCCTTCGGTCGCGGGATAGACGGGGCGCAGGCGAGCATCGCGCACCGGTTTGTTCTCGGCGTCTTCTTCGCTGAGCAGCTCCCACTTTGGGTTGGACATCTGCGGGTAGCCGTTGAAGGTTTTGCACTTGCCTTGAACGCGGAGGGTGTGGCCGACGACGATTTTGTCACGCAAATAACCGGCGTTAAACCAGACGAGGCTGAGCGTGCCTGTGTCGTCTTTGAGGTTGGCGAGGAACCGGCCTTTGCGGCCGTATTGTCCGGCCTGCCAACGGGTTGCTTCGACGATACCACGGGCTGAACCAACGGTTTTGTTGTCTTGCAGTAGGTCTTCGATGCCGCTCTCGGCCGACTGGTCTTCATACCTCGCGGGCAGGTGGCGGATGAGGTCCGCGAGGGTGCGGATGCCTAGGCGTTGGAGCAGCTTGAGCCGGGCCGGGCCGACGCCGGTGAGGTGCTTGACCGAGCTGCCCGCCGTGTACGGCTTGGGTGTCTCGTCTTTGGGTGTTGGTGAGTCGCCCTTGGCCATGGCAAGATGTTAGCGTTTAGAGACTGGCGGGCCTCATTGTTTCGTACAATGCATCGACCACCGCTTCTTAACGAGTTTATACCTTGCAGCAGACCCTGACCGAACGTATCGAACGCGACCTGCTTCGTCTGCTGGCGAAGCGTGAGGCACTGCCGTTCAACTTATCGCTGTCGGGCATTGCGAAGCATTTCGATGTGAGCC
This sequence comes from Phycisphaeraceae bacterium, assembly GCA_045105055.1. Taxonomy (GTDB): domain Bacteria; phylum Planctomycetota; class Phycisphaerae; order Phycisphaerales; family Phycisphaeraceae; genus JAHQVV01. The sequence continues at coordinate 2,565 of JBGCDC010000360.1, forward strand.
CAATGCCGGTGCGATCAGCGGTGCAGTCGCTTGTCGATCGTGGCATCTTGCTCAAAGGCGACGCGGGTCGGCTTAGCGTTGTTGAAGCAAAGCTCCCCGCCCTCAGTGAACTGCCTGACGAGGCAACGGGTGAAGAAGATGCGAGCCTGCTCGAACAGCTCATCAGCGAGATCATCATGCGCGGCCTGACCCAGGACGAGCACTACCTGCGCGAGTCAGCGACGGCCGAGCAGTACGGCGTCGGTCGCACGGTTGTCCGCCGGATGTTTAGCGAACTCGCGGGACGCGGTTTATTGACGCATGTGCCCCGCTGTGGCTGGCTGGTTCGGCCGTACCGCGAGAAGGACACGATCGACTACCTCGCGGTGCGTGAGTTGCTCGAACGCGAAGCCTTGCGTGATGCATTCAAAAAACTCGATCACAAGATGCTCCGCGAGATACGCGACGGCAACCAGCTCAGTGGCCCAGGACGTCCCGCGAAACTCGACAACCGCATGCACGCGTACTGGATCGGGCTCAGCGGTAACCGATACATCCAAGCATTTTTCGAACGCGAAGGCGAGTACTACGCGACCGTGTTTGACTATGCCGGGCTCGAGCCGGACGCATCGGACTCGATGGTCGATCAGCACCGCGCGGTGCTCGACGCGCTGCTGGACCGGGACTTGGACAAGGCCTTGGCCGCCCTCTCCAGGCACATCCAAGCCCAGCGCCAAAGTGTCAAGGGCATGATCGCCCATCAAAAAAATATTGCCCGCACAAATTGACATTGCATCCAATATCACTATGATGCGATGCCAACCTTAACCCGGAGACACACCATGGCAGCCAGCAATTGGCGCGGCGTATTCCCCGCCGCCTGCACACAGTTCAACGAAGACGACTCGGTCAACATCGAGGAAACCCTCAAGCACGTCGAAGCACAGATCGAGTCCGGTATCCACGGCCTGGTCATGCTCGGCACGGTCGGCGAGAACTGCTCGCTGCTGTACGAAGAAAAGATCGAGATCCTCAAAGCCACCGTCAAGCACGTCAACGGCCGGATCCCGGTGCTCACCGGCGTCGCGGAATACACCACCGCGCTGGCTTGCAAGTTCTCTAAAGACGCGGAAGCCGCGGGCTGCGACGGCCTGATGGTCTTGCCTGCGATGGTTTACAAGTCCGACCCGCGCGAGACGATCTACCACTTTAAGACCGTGGCCGCCGCGACCTCGCTCCCGATCATGCTCTACAACAACCCGGTGTCGTACGGCATCGACATCAAGCCAGAGACCTTCGCGGGCCTTGCGGATGTTGAGAACATCGTCGCCATCAAAGAAGCCAGCGAAGACACCCGCCGCATCACCGAACTCCGCAACGCCTGTGGCGACCGCTTCACGCTGTTTTGCGGCGTCGATGATGTGTTCCTCGAAAGCTATGCACTCGGTGCTGAGGGCTGGGTTAGTGGACTCGTCAATGCGTTCCCCGCTGAAAACGCACTGATCTGGGACCTCTGCGAGGCAGGCAAGTGGGAAGAAGCTCGCGAGGTGTACCGCTGGTACTCGCCGCTATTGAACCTCGACACGATGCCGAAGCTGGTGCAGTACATCAAGCTCGCGTCGCAAGAGTGCGGCTACGGCAACGAACGCTGCCGAGCACCGCGCCTCAACGTCGAAGGCCAAGAGCGCGAGTGGGTCCTCAAGGTCATCCACGACGCGATCAAGACCCGGCCACAGATCCCGGCTAAGGCGTAATTTAGTTTTTCAGTTACACACTGGCGGGGAGGACTTAAGTCCCCCCGCCGATCCAGCACCTATCACAAATCAAGAGGCCACCCATGCCCGCACCCGTACTGATCAATGGACAATGGCGCGATGCATACGCATCGAGCACATTCCAAGCCGTAAACCCACGCACCACCGAAACCATCGCTGGCGATTATCCCGTCAGCACTTGGCACGACCTCGACGCGATGCTCGATGCGGCGACCGATGCGTACCGCACAATGCGATTACTCCCGGCCGAGACGCTTGCTGCGTTTCTCGATCTCTATGCATCCAAAATCGAAGCGAACCTCGAAAAGCTCGCAACGATCGCGGATGAAGAAACCGCGCTCGGTAAATCGCCCCGCTTCATGAATGGCGAGATCCCGCGCACCATTAACCAACTGCAGCAGGCCGCCGCCGCTGCGCGTGAAGGCTCATGGGCAACCCCGACCATCGACACGGGCACCGGCATCCGCAGCGTGATGCGACCGCTCGGCGTCGTCTGTGTCTTCGGCCCGAACAACTTCCCCTTCGCTTACAACGGCGTCGCGGGCGGCGACTTCGCAGCAGCCATCGCGGCAGGCAACCCCGTCATCGCAAAGGGCCACCCTTCCCATCCCAAGACTTCTCAGATGCTTGCCGAGCTTGCGTTTGAAGCGGTCAAGGAAACCAACGGCATGCCCCACGCGGCCGTGCAATTCTTCCAACGCTCCAGCCGAGAAGACGGCAGCAAGCTTATGGCCGAGCCGCGCAACGCCGCGCTCGGCTTCACCGGCTCGCGCCCCTCTGGCATGGCACTCAAGTAAGGTTG
>JBGCDC010000361.1:0-2877 GCA_045105055.1 Phycisphaeraceae bacterium
CCATACTTCAACGGCGATGTCATTGAGTATCAGAGACTTACCCTTGAACGTAAAAGTCGCGACATAACCACGCCAGTTCGCGGTTGAACGGGTTAGTGTTTCCGGCCGCTCATCGGGATTCTCATCGAAGTATGGCTCAAGCGGGTTGTTATGCAGATTGTATTCCTCGCCATCGAGTAGAATTCGATCTGGAACTTGTGCGGTTGCCCATGCCGGTGAGGCACAGAGGAGCATGAGCAGTGCGGTCAGTATCATTTTCATGCTGAAAATCCGAACTATTATTGCTAGGGGCTTTTATCCTCTCTGATCCTATCAAGGCATAACAGGCGGCACAATGATTTTGATGTACTACATAGTCTGCGCGATGATCGTGCGTCATCACTCCTATGCGATTGGATTTCGTCATGCAGACACAGAATACCGCTGAGTATTCAGCGCTCGCGGTAGTAGGCGGTGACGTTGACGGTCGCTAGCTTGTGCATCAGTGGGAGTTTGAGCAGGGCGTGATCGAGTTTGTGGAGCGTGACCGCGAGATGCCAAGCGTTGGGCCAGAGGCGCCAGACACGGGAGGTGAGTTGGAAGTGGCGGGTTTGTGTGCGGTCGAATGCTTGGCCGAAGCGCTGCATGTCGGCATCGGTAAGCGGGCGCTCGTCGTCGGTCATCTCGTCGATGGCGAGCGGGATACAGCGGCGGATGAAGCCGAGGGTCTTTGAGTTGAGTACGGGCTCCGCGAAGACGGCGCAGCCGCCGGGTTTAAGCCGGTCGTAGATGCGCTGGCCGAGCGTGTCCATATCGGGGAGGTGGTGCAGCGCGGCGTAGCCGACGATGTGGTCAAAGGTTTGGCCTACGAAGGCATCGTCGAAGTTGCCGGTGACTTGGGTGGTGAGCCGGTCGGCGGTGCCGTTGACTTGGCAGCGGCGCTGGACCATGTCGATGGATTTGGGCGAGAGGTCGTAGGACGAAAGCTGTGCTCCGTTGTGCGTGAGGAGGGCGGCATCGATGCCGTTGCCCGCGGCGATCTCCATGACGCGTTTGCCTTTGAGGGGCGAGAGCAGGTGGTAGTAATACTCGCGCGGGAAGATCGTGTTGCTTGGCGGATTGGTGTAGCGCACCTTGTCGTAGTCCGAGAGGACGGCGATGCCTTGCGCCGCTTCGTCGGCATAGTGCTCATCAAAGTGCGCTTGCTCGCGGGCAAGGAGGGCGGGGTCGAGTCCGGGCTGTTGTTGTAGTGTGGTCATACACAAGGGTTATCGGCACAGGCCACGATTCGGGAAAAACCTTGACATTGGTCGATGCTGACCTCAGGATTATCGGATTGTTAGTCGGTGATGGGTTCTATTTGAAAGGCGACGGATGAAGTCTCTACAAGTGCTTGCGTGTGTGGTGGTGATGGTCTCTGTGGGCATGTCCGCCTATGCGGACAAGGAGGAGTCGCCAAAGATCGTGGTGGAGGGCGAGGCGGAGGTGCTGCTTGAGCCGGACTACATCGAGTGGGTGGTTGACATCCGAACGCGAGATCAGGTTCCGAAGATCGCGCGTACGGTGAATAATCGTATTCTTGAATCGCTGCTGGATATCGCGGACAAAGCGGACATCGGCAAGAAGGACATTTTCTATGGCGATCCGATGTACGAGCAAGAGTTCGGCATGAACAGTCGCAACGAACCTGACATCGAGGACTACAGCAGGACGGAAGTCTATCGGCGGGTGGTGATGATCATGCGCGATATGGATGAACTCGATGAGATGATTGATGCGGTTCAGCCGTTGGGCGTGATCTATTCGATTCGTCGAAAATCGACGCTTTACGATGCCACGGTCCGTCGTGTGAAAACGCAGGCGCTCAAGAATGCTCGGATGAAAGCAATAGAACAAGCCGCCGCACTAGGGCAAAATATTGGTAAAGCGATTGATGTGGATGTGTCGCTGTATAGAAAGCCTACCGAAACATGGGCGTCGTTTGGACCCGCAGAGCCGGTTGAAGTGGACGACGAATCAGCCGACGCTGCCGGCAAAGTTCGTGTCGTCGCTTACGCCAATGTGAGTTTCCGTCTTGATTAAATCAAAAGTTGAAACGTTGAGCAATCGTTTGCATACTTTTCTAGCATCCGCGATTTTCGCGTTTCTGTTCCTATGGTGCGGATTATCAGTGAATGCACAACCGATCGACACACGCATCGATCGTGACCCTGCGGTGGAGGATTACGACTTTGCTTGGGTGTATTGGTTCGAAACACACGGGCAAACGTATCTGCGCGAGGCGGTGAAATCCGGGGTGGGGGATCGGGCGCTGCCTTGGGATACGCCGGCGAGTCGGCGGTGGCGGGGGCAGGTGATTGATGCGCTTGTGCCGATGCTCGAAGATGAAGATGACCGCGTTCGCGCGGCGAGCGTGTTAGCGCTGGCGCGGATCGGGCACGAACCTTTATTGGATCGGGTGTTGCCGGGCAACGGTGACGAAGTGAGTTTGTTATTAGATGTTTCTGGCGAGGTGCGTCTGTCGGCTTGGGTGTCGCTGGGTTTGCTGCAGACGGCGACATCGCGAGCGGCGTTAGGTGTCGAGCCTTTGGATGGAGCGGAGGAAATCGATCGCGTCGGGCAGGCGGTGGCGATCGGGCTAATGACCAAGCTCGACCGTGTGCACGCGGCATGGTTGCTGGCTCGGCTTGATGATCCAAACGAATCAATAGAAGCCAAGCGATGGTGCATCTGGGCGATGACTCGGCATGATGATGCATCGGTGGATGTCGCGTTTGATGCGGTGCTGACGAAGCTGCCAGGCACGTTTTTGATCAGCGAGGTGCTAGGCAATTCCGCATACGCTCAGCGGAGTGGTGGGGCCAATTGGCTCGTTGATGTGCTGCGTTATCACCCGGA
>JBGCDC010000362.1:0-10227 GCA_045105055.1 Phycisphaeraceae bacterium
GGGGCACTTGGCGATCGTCGGCGATGTGCTTTACATCCGCGAACTCAAGGGGCTGGTGGCTTATCGCTGGGCGGAAGAACGGATCAACTAAGCGCGTTAGAACAATCTAGCGATCGCGTCGCGGATCGCTTCGGGTTCGGACATGCGGCCGCTGCCGAGGGTTCGGCAGGCTTGCCAGCCTTTGTCGGGGCCGATCTCGCGGAGGTTCGGCAGCAGTTCGCGCAGCGTCCCTAGATTGCGTTGGCAGATGGGGTTGGCCCACATGTCTGCGTTCATCGCTGGCGCGATCAGCAGCGGCGTTGTTGCGGGCAGGGCGCTGGCGGTGAGTGAGACGAGGTCGGGTGTCAGGCCGTGCGCGAGCTTGGCGATCATGTCGGCCGAGCATGGTGCGATGCAAAACACATCGCACCAGCGAGCAAGGCCGACGTGCTGTGAGTCGGGGCGGTCGTCGTGCTGCCAGATGCTGGTGAGGACGGGGTGGCCGGAGAGTGATTGCAGTGTCAGCGGCGTGATGAACTTTGTGGCGGCATCGGTCATGATGACGCGGACTTCTGCTCCGCGCTGCACGAGTCGGCTGACAAGGGTTGCGGTCTTGTAGCAAGCGATCCCGCCGGAGAGGGCGATGAGTACTTTTTTGTTCGTTAGCTGATCAGCGAGTTGTTGTGCGTCGTCTGCCATAGCGCAAATGATAACCCCCACCTTGCAGCGGGGGCTAGCTTGGTTGTCTTAAGATTTTATTTAGTCTTTATCGGCGTCTGCTTGAAGCTCGAGGGTTATCTTTCCCTCGACGATTTCTTGGACAGCCACTTCGAAGTTGCTTCGGCCGTTGCGTTCGACGAGCGGGCGGGCGTCTTCCATGAGTTGTCGTACACGGTGTTGAACAAGTGCGGTGAACTTAAAGCGTCCGCCGAGTTCGTTGATAACGCGGTCGTCTTTGAGGGCTTCGATCATGGTGGTTGAGCTCCTGTGCGGGGTTTGGCAGGGTGCCAATCGAGCAAATCATTGTAGCCAAATACAAGGATATCGGCAACATGGCTGAGGATTCACGGGGCAAGTTGGCGTCGCTTCATTACACTACCTCAAACCTTCGGAGCGATTCATTTGGCCAAGCCCGGCCCAGCCATGATGTGGACCCAATACCTCGCCGCACGCAGCGCTGCGGCGGCGCTGACCTGTTTCGATGTGGATTGGAACCTGCAGACCGCGGGCCTGATCGGCTCGTTTGCTCACCGCATGGACAAACGCCGTGCCGAGCGGTCCAAGGCCAATATCCGCCGCAGCTTCCCCGAGTGGTCCGAGCAACGGGTTGACGATACCGCCAAGGCCTCAATGCAGCACCTCATCCGCTTCGTCATCGAGACGCTGCACACGCCCAGACTCATTCACGAAAACACATGGCCGGGGCGATTGGATATGGCACAGTTAGGCGAGGCTATTGCTGCGCTTAATAGCGATCGGCCGGTCATCCTAGTCACTGGGCATATGGGCAACTTCGAGCTGCTCGGCTATGCCTTGGCGACGATGGGGTATCCGGTTGATGCGTTGGCTCGGCCGTTGGACAACCCGCTGGTCTACGACTGGCTGCTAGGTATCCGCGAACGCAAAGGCATGCGTGTGATCACGAAGTGGGACGCGACCGATCAGATGGTCGGCGTCCTAAAGCGTGGCGGGGCCTTAGCTTTTATCGCGGATCAGAACGCTGGTGAGAAGCATATGTTCGTGCCGTTTATGGGCCGACTCGCCAGCGCTTACAAATCGATTGCACTACTCGCTCAGCGGTACGACGCGACGGTTGTCTGCGGTTATGCCCTGCGCAAGGGCGAAACCTTCGACTACGAGATCGGCACGACGGATGTGATTCACCCTGAAGACTGGGCGGATGTGCGCGACCCGCTGTACTACATCACGGCGCGGTATGCCCGGGCGCTCGAGTTGGCGGTGCGTCGTTGCCCGGAGCAGTACTGGTGGATGCACCGTCGGTGGAAGAGTCGGCCCAAGCATGAAAGGCTTGGCAAAGAGATGTCTCGCGTGATGCGGCGGAACCTCGAAGAACTGCCTTGGATGACCGAGTCGTTGATGCTGGATTTACAGAAGCCTGTCGCGACGGTTCGGTAGTAGGGCCAGTTGGGAGGGAGAGTGGAGAGTTGGGAACTAAAAGACAACGCCGCTCCCAACTCTCCCTCTCCACTCTGCTTCGCCTAATCTATTTGGGTGCTTGACCCGAGGGCGAAGCATGGCGACAATGCTATGCCACGAGCCGCAAGCCTGCGGACGATAAGCCCCACCAACCGGATAGAGACGCTATGACCGAACAGGCTGAAGACCTGCGGCTTAAAGATGCCAAGGTTTTGATTGTTGATGACGACCCCGAGATTCGCTCCGCGATCGATCACGCCCTGCAAGCTGAAGGTGCCCTGACGCAGTATTGCGGCGACGGGAATTCGGCTGTTCGCATCATCGAGAGCGACCCACCGGACCTGGTGATCCTTGACATGATGCTGCCCAAGCGGTCCGGCTTCTTGGTGCTAGAGAAGATCAAGCAGTTTGAAAACTGCCCGCGCGTCGTCATGGTGACGGCCAATGAGGGCAAGCGGCACCAAGTCTATGCTGAGGCATTAGGCGTCGATGGCTACCTCCTTAAGCCGGTGCGATTGGAGCGTTTGATCGCTTTGGCCGAGACTTTGGTCGGTGCGGAAGAATAGGAAGCAGGCTCTGCGGGTCTATGGGCTGTATGCCCGATGGTCTTTAGGGCGTCTTTTTGAGTAGCTGGTGGTTTCGGTTCCGCCGGTGTTGCCTTATAATGCTCTGCACCGAAGGTCGCTGCTAGCAAGGGTTTGCGAGCGATCTTCGAGTAGGGCCTAGCCCGGAGTGACGCATCATGACCCACGTAATCCCAAGCCGCCTGACTCGATCGTTCGTCTTGATGCTGGTTGGCCTGTCTGTGCTGCTCAGCACGTCGACTGCTGAAGCACAGCAACGCGAGAAAAAAGACCCGCTGCTGACCGAAGAAGATATCGCGTTGATCGAGGTCTACGAGGTTGACCTGAAATCCGATCCGCCGCCACGTATCGTCATCCCGCGTGACAAGTTGCGTGATTTTTTGAAAGAGTTTCAAGCCGACGATCGCGTGCCACGGGGCAAGCGGCCGCAAGAAAACTGGCTCCGCAAGGACGGGCACGAACAGCTTGAGCTGATGTTTAAACTCAAAGCTCGTGACTACTACAAGCACGTGCGTGTTCGAAGCCAAAACGAGTCGCTGCGTGAATGGAGCAATATCCACCGCCGCTATATCCTCGGGTACTTCCAGCCGACCTTTGGTACGGGTGCCGTAGAAGGGCTATATCTCTTCCCCCGTGGGCGTGATGCCGAGCGGATTGAGATGACCAACTACTACATGCTCACGCAGACGGTCATTGATGGCGTGCCGCGCATCGATCGCAATGTCCCCGAGGAATCACTGCTGGTTCAATGGGGCTTGCCTCGTGAGTCCGCCAAATTCCCTGCTCCCGAAGGCATCGAAGGCTGGGAGCCAAAGTTCAAAGATATGAAAGACGACCGCTTTATCGAGCACGTCAAATGGATCAAGTCACTCGAACCTGCCAACCAAGGCTCGAGTATGGGTGTCGAATTCACGATGCCAAAGCATGAAAAGAAAAAGCCCCGCAACTAAGACGACGAAGCATGCAACCGGCCCAGGCAGTTCTGCAGCCTCGGCCAAAGGAAACCAAACGTGCGTAAACACATCACTGCCAGCCTATCCGCCTGCCTTGTGACCGCCAGCTTTGTTGGCTGTGGCAAGAAGACTCAAGAGGCCCAAGTCTCCGAACAACTCGACACATTGCTTGGCCAGATGAGCCGTCTGCAATATGCTGACGCCCCGGTCAAAGGTAACGACCTCGCCTACACGCTGGGCAAAGAGGTTGACGGCGTCAAGGTGCCTGGTTCGACTCGATTCGAAGCGGCTTACTTGGACCAAGCCCTCGCGCTGCTTCCAATGGCAAGAGAGATCGAAGCCAATGGCACGGATCTCCAGAAGAAGTCGGCCAACGCAATCATTGGCTCGGTCCGAGCTGATGAAGCGTCCTTCCTGATCGACGAAGCCGAGCGTGCTTTCCAGCAGGGTGCTAAGCAGGTGATTGACCTGCGCAGCAAGCTTGCGGTCCTCCGCGGAATCGAAGCATTAAACAACACGGTGGCGGGCGATCGCTCGGAAGTCATCGAAACCTACCGCACCGGCTTACGACAAGGCAGGATCGAGGTCATCGGCATCAATGCCATGCAAGAGCAGGCCAGCACCGCCGCAGAAGCCGCGAGTGATGCCAGCCAGAACCTGGCCAGTGCCAACCAACAGATCGCAGATTTGCGTGAGCAGGTTGCCGAGTACGAGGCCCTTGAACTGAAGCTCACCGGCCAAGCCCGTAGCTCGCAATCAACCGATCGCTTCGACAAGCTAGATCAGGCCACTGCAGCCGCAAAGGAAGGCGAACTCGCACAGGCCCAGGCACAGAAGCTAGAGATCGACGCATGGATCAGCGAACGCGTTGCAAACCTAGCTGAGTTCAAGCGGCAGAACCTTGCAGGTCAGCCCGGTGCTGACGGCGCGAAGCTGCTTGCCAAGCTCAGTGGCTTCATCGACCTTGCTTCAACTGAAACCAACATCCCCGATAGCAGCGATGTCTATGCTGGCGTTTCGCAAATGCTTAGCCAAGCAAAGAATAGCAGCGGGAGTGATACGGCCAAGGCGGCTTTATTCCTCTTCTCGATGAGTGACTACGGCACTGGCGCTGCCGCCGATCAAGACGAACGGTCACGATTTGTTGCCGCGATGGATGACTTGGTACTCAAAGAAATCGGTGTCATTGGTGCCCTTGAGATGAAGATTGAACAGATCAAACTCGAGCGTCAACGTGTCGCCGACCAGCTTGCGGATATCGAAAAGGATCGCCAAGCAGTAATCGCAGAGTTCTCCGCGGGTTTCGCGAAGCATGATGCGATGACTCAAGCCGCGGGCTTTGACCGTATGGCCGCGGCGATCGACGCGCTAGAGTTGGCTGCAACTGCAGTGCAAAAGTCGGGTAGAAATAATGAGATGGAGCTAATGAGCGTGTACATGCTGCATGCACGAGCACTGCATCAGCAAAGCGTGTCTGCTCGACTGTACGGCACGACACTCGATTCCATCGCAGCCGCTGGACCAGAGCTTCTAGGCAGCAACCTGCACTCGGCAATCACCGCCCGAAGCGCTGAGGTTCAAGCGATCCTAGCTAGCGCCGTTGCTGCTGCTGGCGACTTGCAATCGGATGCAAGTATCCCCGCTTCAAGCCTTCAGAACCTCGATCCGGAATTGCCGCAAGGCAAGGTCGCATCGCGTCAGCTCGATGTCTTTCAATCGCTGATCGACAGCTTGGGCGGTGTCGAAACGCCCGCTCCGCCAATCGCTGATCCAGAGCCTGCTGCGGAGTAAGGCTTGCCAGCCATCGCAACACTTTGAATTTCACAGCCCCGCCACGTGCGGGGTTGTTTTTTAGGTTACCTGATCGGGAATCCAAGGTGGCCAAGGTCTAGTTGGCTGCCTTGCGCTTGTGAGCGTTGAGCGTCGTAGTGTTGCGACTACGCAGCACGGTGCCGAACCGCGGCGCTTGATTCATCGCTGGATCACGTCTGTGTTTACTTGTTGAGTTGTAGCTCGGCGAGTGCGGTCGCGGTGTCTTGCGTGAAGGGGAAGACCTTGTCTAGCCCGGTCATCAGGAACACGGACCACACTGCGTTGCTCGGGCTGGTCATGCGGAGCGAGACGTTGTGATCGGTCGCGGCCTTACGCAGCTTGAGCAGTTGTGAGAGGTTGGAACTGTTGATCGAGGTGACTTCGCTAAGATCGATCACCAGCGAAGGCGGAGCGTCGTCTCGGCCGAGCCTTTGGAGCAGCGGGTGCAGGTCATCAGAGAACCCCGGCTCGTTCTGTAGGCGGACAATCCAGATGTCGTCGGACCAGCGTTCGGTTGGCATGGCAAGTTCCTTTCGCGTGGTCAGTCTTGGTCTTGATCAGGTGTGTCAGTCGGTGCGTCGGACGGGGCGCCGTCGGTCGGGGCATCGTCGCTGCTGTCGGCGTCGTTGTCGGCGATGCGTGCAATGGCGACGAGGGTGTCGTCGCCTTTGAGGTTGACTACGCGGACGCCTTGGGTGTTGCGCCCGGTCTGGCGGACCGAGTCGGCGGCGATGCGGACGATCATGCCGTTGTGCGTGATGCACATCAGGTCGTCGCCGGGTGCAAGAAGCTTGATCGTGACGACCTTGCCCTTGGTGGTTTTCATATCGCGTCGGCCTTTGCCGCCGCGGGATTGCGTGCGAACACTGCCGTCTTCAGACTGGACGAGGTACTCGCCGACGGGCGTGCGTTTGCCGTAGCCGCCTTCAGTGACGGTGAGCAGGTTGCGTTCTTGTTCGTCGGCGGGGAGGCGGACCATGCCGACGACTTGGTCGTCTTTACCAAGGTCGATACCCTTGACGCCCGAGGCGTTTCGTCCCATGACACGCGCGTCGTTTTCCTCGAAGCGAATGGCCATTCCCAACGCGGTGCCGAGGAGGATGTGGTCCTCGCCGGTGGTCCAAGTGACGCCGACGAGGGTGTCGCCGTCGCGGAGGTTGAGCGCGATGATGCCGGAGCTATTGACGTTGCGATAATCTTTGAGGGCGGTACGTTTGACCAGGCCGTTGCTGGTAGAGAAGAGCAGGTAGTCCTCGCTCTTTTCGAAGTCGGCGATTGGCATGAACGAGCAGATACGCTCGCCTTCCTTGAGGTTGATCAGGTTGATGATGGCTCGCCCCTTGCTCGTTCGCGAGGCTTCGGGGATCTCGAAGACCTTGATTTTGAACACACGGCCCGAGTCGGTGAAGCACAGTAGGTCGTCGTGCGTTGACGCGACGAAGAGGTGCTCGATGAAGTCGTCGTCGTTGGACTTGGCACCGATGATGCCTTTGCCGCCTCGGCCTTGGACTTTGTACTGCTCGGACGGTAGGCGTTTGACGTAGCCCGAGTGGCTGATCGTGACGACGACCTGCTCGACGGGCGTGAGGTCGGCGATATTGAGTTCGCCAACTTCGCCTTGCTCGATACGGGTGCGGCGGTCGTCGGCGTACTTCGCCTTCAGCTCGGTGAGGTCGTCTTTGACAAGTTGAAGCACCGCTTCGTCGCTGTTGAGGATGGCCTCGTACTCTTCGATCTGGCCGAGGAGCTTGGAGTAGTTGGCGACGAGTGTTTCGATCTCGAGGCCGACGAGTTGGATCAGTTGCAGGCGACCGATCGCTTCGGCCTGGGTGCGGGACAAGCGGATCGCGGCCTCGGCGGACTGTGCCAAGAAGCGGTCGGGGATGTGCACTGCTTGCGGGTGGTCAGCGGAGATACGGAAGCCACGCTCCATTAAACGCTCGATCGCTTGGTCTCGCGTTCGGCTCGAACGGATCAGCTTAATGACCTCGTCGATGTCGCAGACCGCGTAGATCAGGCCCTCGATGCGGTGGGCTTCTTGTTGTGCTTGGTGCAGGCGAAACGCGGTGCGGCGACGGATGACATCGACGCGGTGCTCGATGTACAGGTCAATCAGTTCCTTGAGCGACAGCGTCCGTGGTTGGCCCTTGACGAGCGCGATGTTGATCATCGAAAACGTCGACTGCAACGGCGTCAACTGATACAGCTGGTTCTCGATCACGTCCGGGTCCGCGCCGCGTTTGAGTTCGATGACGAGACGCATGCCGCCACGGTTACTCGACTCATCGATGACGGAGCTGATCTCGGTGAGCTTTTCGTTTCTGCGTTGGGTCTTGATCTTCTCGATGACCGAGTCGTTCTTGGAGACGTGGTAAGGCAGCTCCTTGACGACGAGCAGGTCTCGGCTGCCACGGGTCTCGTGCTCGATCTTCGCACGAATGGTGACGCGGCCTCGGCCGGTGGCATAAGCTTGGACAATGCCCGCTCGGCCGTGGATGATCCCGCCGGTGGGGAAGTCCGGGCCGGGGATGATCTCCATGAGATCGCGGAGCTCGGTGTCGGGGTTTTCGATGGTTGCGGTGATGGCGTCGCAGACCTCGCCCAGCGCGTGCGGCGCCATGGAGGACGCCATGCCGACGGCGATACCCGTGCTGCCATTGACAAGCAGGTTGGGCAGCTTGCCGGGCAGATACTTGGGCTCTTCGCAGGTCTCGTCGAAGTTGGCTTGCCAGTTGACGGTGTCGAGCTTGAGGTCTTCGAGCAGCTCCATCGCGTGACGGTGCAGGCGGGCCTCGGTGTAACGCATCGCGGCCGGGGGGTCTGGGTCGATGCTGCCGAAGTTGCCTTGCTTATCGATGAGCAGGCAGCGGGTCTTCCACTCCTGAGCCAGGTTGACGAGGGTGGGGTAGATCGCCCCGTCGCCGTGGGGGTGGTACTTCTTCATCGTCTCGCCGACGATGCCCGCACACTTGCTGTGCTTTCGGCCCGGCGACAGGTTCAGGTCGTTCATCGCGACCAAGATGCGGCGCTGCGACGGCTTAAGCCCGTCCCGAACGTCCGGCAGGGCACGCTCCACCATCGTACTCATCGCGTACGTCAGGTAGCTGTCCGCGAGCTCTCGTTCGATCGCCAAGTCAACGATTTGCCCCACGGGTTGAAACGGTCCGCTTCCCTCCGGCGAAGGTGCGTTTTCATCGTTATCTGCAGGTGGATTTACGTCTTCAGCCATCCGTAAATTGTACCCGAATCACACCCCCGACGCTGGCGATCAACACACGAAAACCCCCTTGTGAACAACTTAAAAAGCAAGGCTGCAAAGCTCTAGTTGGCAGCCTTGCAGAGTGCATGGAAAGGGAGAGTGATCGTTGGATGAGGGGTGCCATATCGCGTTCAATATTTTCGAATCAAACTCTCCCTCATTCAAAGCGATCTGTAACCACCACCTCGTCCAACGGCAGCTGTCCTGGCTTTTCCCATGGGTCTTGCGTGCGTTTGCCGACGACGATGACGAAGCCGATGACGTGGTCTTCGGGCAGGTTGATGATCTTTGCGACCGCGTCGGCGTCGAACCCGATCATCGGGCAGGTGTCATAGCCCATCGCCTTGGCCGCGAGCATGATCGTCTGTCCCGCGATGCCGACCGAGCGCATCGCTTCGTCGCGTTGGAGCTGGTCCTTGTCTTCGTAGAACGGCGTCATCATGTTGGCCAGGTATTCACCGACTTCTTTGGGCGCCTTCTTCCAGTACTTGGCCGGGTCCTTGCCGTAGGCCTTGAGGTCCGCGCAGAGCACCACCAACAGCGACGCGTCGGTGATATGTGCTTGGTTCCACGCCGCGGCCTTGACCTGCTCGCGCAGTTCATCATCCTTCACCAGCACGAACCGCCAGTTCTGCATATTGAACGATGTGGGCGACTGGATCGCCGCCTCCATCAGGGCCGTCTCCTCGGCCTGGGTCATCTTGTGCTGGGGATCAAAGTGCTTGATCGCTCGCCGTTCGTAGATTGCTTCGATCGTTTCCATGGGTGTCCCCTTGTGGTCTGAGTGTGTCGTTATCCGCGTCGCAGCGGAGTCGAAAAGTATAGGCAGTTGCATCGGGATTAGGGAGTCGGGAGTCGAAAAGTCGATTTGTCTTGGCCGATTCCCTACTCCCGACGCCCAACTCCCTGTATCATCCCACCCATGGAAGCAGGCATCGTCGGATTACCTAACGTCGGAAAGTCAACCCTCTTCAACGCCCTCACCGAAAGCCAGGGCGCCGAAGCAGCGAACTACCCTTTCTGTACCATCGAGCCCAACGTCGGCGTCGTCGCGGTCCCCGACCCACGACTCGAAGCCATCACCAAATATATCCCCCCGCAAAAAGTCATCCCCGCCGCCCTCCGCCTCGTTGACATCGCGGGCATCGTCAAGGGTGCCAGCGAAGGCGAAGGCCTAGGCAACAAGTTCCTCAGCCACATCCGCAACGTCGATGCGATCCTACACGTCGTCCGCTGCTTCGAGAACGACGACATCACCCACGTCGATGGCAGCATCGACCCCATCCGCGATATCGAAGTCATCGACACAGAGCTGATGCTCTCGGACATGCAGACCATCGAGACCGCGCTGCCCAAAGCCGTGCGTGACGCTAAGTCAGGCGACAAGTAAGCCAAGCTCCGCGTTGAGCTGCTGAACCAAGCCCAGTTACCACTCCCCCAGGGCAAGCCGCTTCGCCAACTGGAACTGAACCCCGACGACGCC
>JBGCDC010000363.1:0-3620 GCA_045105055.1 Phycisphaeraceae bacterium
GAGGACAAACCGTGGGAGACCGGTCACCACAAAGAAAAAGCAAAAGATAGTTGAACCTGGTAAAAAAGATCGATTTGAGTCGGCCACAAAGTAGCTTGGTATAGCGACAAAAAGCAGCAAGACTGAAAAGGTGATTTCCGAATTAGCGAAAGCACGTAGGTTACGTGACGACGTTATCTTTTTATCGAAAAACGGGGCGATGGCGGCGAGTGCTGCACTAAGCGAGATTAGGTAAATCAGGCGATCCATAGCATTTCATTAAAAAATCACTTCGCCTCTATCCGCCAGGCGATGGCGTAGTCCCAAGCCATTTTTGTGTCGTCGGGTCGGCGGACGATGCGGAGGGTGTAGGTGCCGGGATCGAGCTTAGGGACGTGGATGAGTTCGACGTTGTCGACTTGGCTGGAGCTTGTGGCAATCATGGTTTGTCCGCCGCCGGGCCCTGCTTTGGTTAGGCCTAGGTTGAGGTTGGGGACGAAGGCGGTGAGGTTCCAGATTTCGCGGGAGTCGCCGGTCTGGTTGTTGACGAGGTTGACCTTGCCGCCCAGGACGCGTCGGTGCCAGACCAGCGCGATGCCGGTCTCGCCTTGCTCTTGGTCGATGGTGAAGGTGTAGGTCCGTAGCTTGCCCGGCTCGATGGTGGCGAACGACCAGCCGTAGCGCTGCTTGGTTGGTTTGTCGGGCTCGGCGTGCCCGCCGTCAAGGATCACTAGTGCGCGATCGAGATCTACAACGCCCGCGCCGAATTTACGGTCTAGCGGCTCACCCTCGGGCGGCGCCCAGTTGCTATCGCGATGCGCCCCAGCGAAGAGAGCGGCCTTGATGACCTCGCTCTTGGCCGCGTCTTTGTTTGGGCCCTTCTCGTCTTCTGCGACCATGCGGTCGGCGTATTCGAGGAGTGCAGCGCAGACGCCGGTGACGACGCCGGTCGACCAACTGGTGAGGTTGCCGGGCGCGACGATCTCGGGTTTGCATCGGCCTTCGCCTTCGGTGGTAGTCAGAGCATCCGAGTGCTTGCCCGCGGTGGAGCCAACGCTGATGGTGTTGTACGCGCTGGCGAGCAGGTCGGGGATCTCACCGAGTTGGTTGTTCACGCCTGCAACGACGAGAACATCCTGCGTATCGATTTGGTAGTCGATGCGTCTGAGCACGATCGGCGCGGAGGGCGACTTGGGCGAGATCCACGAGTGGTTGAAGACGCGCGCGGGGTGGTCGGTGCGTGGGTTGTCGGTGGTGCCGGTGTTGAGGTAGCCGGCGGTGATCCAGTCGTTGACGGTCCATGCGTGGACGGAGCGGACGCCTTGGCCGGCGGACTGTGGGCCGGCGATGTAGGTGGCGACGGTGGTGGCGTGTCCGTTGAGCTTGGACTTGCCGGACTCGGGGATGAACCCGGTGCCGGGCAGGTCGCGGTGCTGGGTGTTGGCGAGGTAGCCGGTGTCGAGGTTGCCCTCAACTTGCCCCACAGCGATGTCTCGGCCCATGGGCATGTCGGCCTGCAGGCGGTCCTTCGCGTTAACCCAGCCCAGCATGTGGCGGCGGCTAAGAGCGCGATCCTCAGCAGGTGTTGGCGGGATCGGCTCGGTCAGGCTCGTGCCCGCCTGGGCTCGTGCATCGCCTGGCCGACTCATCACATCGACCAGCACCAACGTGCCTGCCAACATCCCGACCACCAGGGAACCCGTTACTGCTCGCTTACTCATACGCATGACCATCACTGTATCGGCTCATTCCTCGGCCGGCTCACCCTCAGCGGAACACCCGCGTCGGGACCCGGCAAAACCCGCAGCGGGACCCGCCCAATCGCCCCGCCAACCCAAGAGACGAACCCAACGGAACAAACGCACACCCGCCCGCGTCCACTTAGATAGAAACCTGCATCATTAGACCGATTGAACCCACAGGACCTGCAGCGTCCTGTAAGATAGCCTTGGCTACGCGATCAGGACGATCCGAGGCCCAAACGAAACCAGGGAGCCCACTGATGAAACGCGCTACGCTCGCAATCGCCCTCGCCGCCGTGCTGATGGTATTCACCCCGCAAACCACCTTGGCACAAGAGGCGCCGTTTATCGGCGTGGTCACCAAGGACAAGGTCGAGGTTCGCTCCGGCGCCGGCCGAGCCTACTACGTCGTCGGCGAACTCAAAGCAGGCGATATGGCCCGGGTCGAAAAGATCCTCTTCAACCAAACGTGGTACCAAATCCGCGTGCCCCAAGGCGTGAACAGCTACGTCTCCAAAGCCTTCGTCGATGCACAAGGCGACGGCGAGACCGGCACCATCAACCAAGACCGCACCGAATTCAAAGCCGCTTCCCTTCGTGGCCCCGGCGAGTCCTACCGCGTGCAAGGCACCCTCTCCAAAGGCGACACCGTCACCATCCTCGCCGAGGAAGGCAACTTCTACAAAGTCGCTCCGCCTAAAGACGCTTTCGTCTTCATCCCTGCTGGCACGCTGCGTAAAGCAACCGCAGACGATCTTGAAAAAGCAGGCGCTGAAGAAACCGAAAAGCCAGAGACACCTGAGAAACCTGAGAATACGGAAAAGCCGGAAACCCCCGTCAAGCCCGTGACGCCGGTCGAGCCTGTCACACCTGTTGAGCCGGAGACCCCGACTCAGCCGGAAGTAACCACGGAACCTGAAACGCCGACCCAACCCGAGACGCCGGTTAAGCCTGAGACACCGACCCAGCCGGTGAAGCCTGACACCACGCAAATCCCGACCCCGCCGAGCACCGACGGCTGGCCCAAGGCTCCGGATGTCAAAGTCGAAACCCCCGCCCGCAGCGAGGCACTCAAAGAAGTCGAGATGAAGGTGCTGCCTTACTTCAGCCTGCCCATCGAGGAGCAGCCGTTAGACAAGATGGCCGCCGCTTACCAAAACCTCCAAGCCTACGACCTGCCGAGCATCGATGAGCAGATCACCGAGGTCCGCTTGCGACTGATCGAACGCCGCCAGCAGATCGTCGCCTCGATGGAGAAGGCCAAGCGAGCCGAAAAGACGACGCACGCACGCACCGTGATCACCGCAAAGGAAGACCTTGAGCCGATGCCCGACCGCTTCACTGCCGTGGGCCGACTGTTGCCTTCGACCGTGTACGACGGCGGATCGCTGCCGCTGCTGTACCGCGTTGTAGACGCCTCGCCTTCTGCACGTACGCTTGCTTATGTCGCCCCGAGCGAGAAGTTCGAAATCGGCGGGATGCTCAACAAACTCGTCGGCGTCGTCGGCAAGACCACCTACGACCGAGCCCTCAAACTCAACGTCATCACCATCGACCGCGTCGTGATCCTCGAAGCCGAAGGCGAACTCGACTCGGTCGAGGAAGAAGTCGAAGAGGCGGCTGACGATGTTGAAGAAGCCGTCGAAGAATCCGCCGAGTAAGCAAAGCCGCTTGCGGCTTAGCACATCAGCAACATAAAACTGATCATACGAATCCACTGCCGCCTACATGCCAAACATGTAGGCGGTTTTTTAATCAAGGCACCCCATGAACATGCTCTTTATCTGCTCCAAGAACCAATGGCGGAGCCCAACGGCAGAGCAGATCTACCGCAGCGACCCACGCTTGAACGTGAGATCGGCAGGCACATCAAGCTCCGCCAGGCATAAAGTCACGCCC
>JBGCDC010000364.1:0-1806 GCA_045105055.1 Phycisphaeraceae bacterium
GACGCGGATCAGCGGGTATGCAGGCATGGTGACTGAAGCGTTCGAGATGGGTGATTGGGGTTCGCTTGATGATTACCGCGGATATCGCGCCGAGCTTGAGTATCCGCCATCGCCGAGTTGTGTGATGATGATTGTGCCGTCGCGGTGAAGCTCGAGGCTGAGGGTTGCATCACAGTCTCGGGTTTTCCTTGGGTGCCGATATCTCGGGTACATCGAGAACGGGAACTTGTTCGATCTCGAGCGGTGCAGCGTTTTCGATGATGTCGGGGAACAGGAACGTGGGTTGAAGTGTGACATCTGACGTGAAGCCGTCGCTTGCACGGACGGTGAGGGTGATCTCGTTCGGGAGCTCGCGGGACCATGTGTAAGCAAGGTCGCCCGGATGCGGGGGAGATCCGTCGATCGCGATGATCGTGGTGCCTGGGCGGATGCCGGCTTGGTACGCCGGGGTTTCTTTGTACAGCGAAAAAACAACGATCTCCCCGTCGATGATCGATCGTGCGCCGAGCCCGATCCATGCCGGGCGAGATAGTGTGGGCTTGCTGGGTGAGGTAAATGTTGCGATTCGGGACTCGGGGTCGATGCGGACACGGAAGTTCCGCATGAGCGAGTTACCGATCAGCGAGTCTTCATGTCCGATCGTTGCGGTGGTGTGCTCAAGCCGATTGCCAGCGACAACGAGATCGCCACGGAGCGGCGCGATGCGCTCTTTGCCCTGCTTGCCCGAGAGTGTGAAAGATCGGCCGCGAACCATGGAGAGGTCAGTTTCGAGCCATACTTTTGCATGGTGTTCGGCAAGGTCAAGGAAAAACTCACCGCCAGAATCAACACCAATCCACACAGGTGTTTCGACGCCGCCGGCTGAGGCGATTGCGAGTCGAACCTCCGGCGTGTTATTCATGATGCGGCGCATCGGTACAGCGCCCGGTTCGTTTTGACTCAAACGCTGTGTTGAGATTCGGACGATTCGAGCCGGATAATCAAGGTCGAGCGTGTACCCAGCGAACGCGGGATAGCCCAGGAGTCCGACAGCGCCGAGGTGCCCAAAGAGACGCTCGACGTCGTCTGTGACGACGATAGATGTGGGCCCAAACCCGAGCGGACCCGTACGGATTTCGTCGGCCCGCGCGATCGGGTACTCGGTCGTGATCCCGGCGAGATCGGTGACCTCAGCAGTACCAGTAGTATTGAGCCCCGATGCCTCAGCGGTCGCCTGATCAATGACCGTTGCGCCGGCACCCGTGTCTAAGACGAAGGGGAATGGCCCGTATCCGTTGATGGTCACATCGCCGATGATCCATGCTTCGTTGAACTGTGCAGGCAGTTCAACTTCAATGCGGCCGGCATCAAGATCGAGTTGGGTGCGTGCCGATGTTTGGACGGGGAATACACACCCGGTGTTTGGCAGAGCCGTGCAGAGAAGCAAAAGTAGTATGGCGGCATGCTTGGTTGGCTGCATGACCAAGGTTAGCACTCGACAAAGTCAGTGCATTGGAGGCCGTCGAAACGATGAACGCAGTATAGGTGCGGTGCTTTTTCGTTCGCATGCTATGTTGAGTTCGTTGTGAACGACAGACGCAGGCTCTACTCGCGAGTGAGGCAGAGGTTGACTAATGAGAGGTCAACGTGGCCTGTTTTCGTATCGCACCATCACCGCGTGCGGGCCGATGTCTGGTATCTCGAACAGGTCGCCGTGTTGGATAAAGCACAAGCGTTCGTAATAGCCCGAAGCAGATGTCCGGGCGTTGCACCACAATGACATGGGTTGCTCGGTGCCGGCTCGTACGAGTTCCGCCAGGGCGGTCT
>JBGCDC010000365.1:0-3275 GCA_045105055.1 Phycisphaeraceae bacterium
TGTTCGCACTCGCCCCACGCCAAAAGCGCCTGCTCCTGCACCGGGTAGGGCTCGTAGGGCAACTGATCCAGATACTCCAGCAGCAACATCTCACGGTCAGGCATTGCAGCAGGGTACCAGCCGGGAGGAAAAAGTTTTCAAGCTTGATCCAAACATAAACCGAATCTATAGTGATCGCATTACGTTAGGGTAAGGACGCCGCCATGTTACGTGAACTACACATTCAGAATCTCGCCGTGATCAAAGCCACCTCGATTGAATTCGGGCCTGGCCTAAATGTCTTCACAGGCCAGACCGGTGCGGGCAAGAGCCTGATCCTCGGGGCGATCCAATCGCTGCTGGGACTTAAGAAATCCGCGGCGAAGATGATCCGGCCCGGAAGCGAGCAAGCACGCATCAGCGGGGTGTTCGATATCCTCGATGCGGAGTCAGCCGAACAGGTCGGCCTCGCGCTGGACCTCGATCTCTTGCCCGGCGATGAGCTTGTGCTAACGCGCAAGATATTCGCCACCGGCCGATCCTCGCTGAGCGCCAACGGCCAGCCTGTCACCGCGGCCATGGCCAAGCTCGCTGCCGAGACACTTATCGATATCCATGGTCAGCACGACCACCAATCTCTGATGCGAACGACCAAGCAACTCACACTACTCGATGATTATGCGGGTTGTACAGCCTTGCGCCGCAAGTTTGCCGAGCAATACAAGCAGTGGGCCGAGCTTTGCCAGACGCGAAAGGAACTCACCGCCTCGTCGGATCTGCGCGAACAACAGCTCGACCTGTATCGCTTCCAACTCGGCGAGATCGATGGCGTCGAACCACTTGCAGGCGAGATGCCCGAGCTCACTGCGCGGGAGCGCGTACTCAACAGCCTCTGTAAGATCAAGGAAGACACCAGCGTTGTCTACGCGGCGCTATACGACAGCGACGCTTCGATCGCAGAACGACTCCAAGCGATGACGCATGTCCTGCTGGGGTTGGCTGATATCGATGAGCAGCTTGAGCCGATTGCCGAACAGGTTCGCACCGCGACGTTGACGCTGCAGGAGTCTGCTTTCGAATTGTCGCGTTATACCGATCGCTTGGAGATGGACCCTGAGGAACTCGCCGAGGTGCAGAGCCGACTCAACGCGCTCAACCGCCTGATCCAAAAGTACGGGGACGGCCGATCCAAGGCCGGTCTTGACGACCCGCTCACGCCTGTTCTCGATCACCGTGAGCACTTGGCCGAGCAAGTGGACGAGCTAAGTAACCAATCCAGCCAGCAAGAATCGCTCGACGAACAGATCGCCGAGTGCGAGACCGAGTTGGCCAAGTTAGGGAGCCAGCTCACCGCTAAACGGGCTAAGGCCGCCGCGGCGCTGGGGCCGAAGATCATGCGTCAACTTAAAGAGCTAGGTATGCCCGACGCGACTCTTAGCGTTCAAGTGCAGCCCAACGAGATCGCCGACGCCAGCGCGACAGGCCTAGACCGCGTCGATTTCCTCGCCCGCACCAATCCAGGCCAAGACGAGCGCCCCCTGCGCGAGATCGCCTCCGGCGGGGAACTCTCTCGCGTCATGCTCGCTATCAAATCCGTTCTCTCCACCAAACAAACTGGCAACGCTTCGACAGGCGTCGACGTCCTCGTCTTCGATGAAATCGACGCGAACATCGGCGGCCGACTCGGCGACATCATCGGCAAGAAACTCCGCCAACTCGCCGCCTCCAAAAACAACGACAAGCAAGTCTTGTGCATCACGCACCTGCCACAGATCGCCGCCTTCGCCGACCAGCACTTCCACATCATCAAAGAAGTCACCGGCACAGGCAAAGCCAAACGCACCGACACCACCGTCCAAACCCTCGCGGGCAAAGACCGCATCAACGAACTCGCCGAAATGCTCGCAGGTACCGGTGCAACGGCAACCAGTCGACGACAAGCTAAAGAATTGATCGCCGCAGCGGCTTGATAAACTATCCTTCGATGGTCGAGTTAATCCCAGTTATTGAATTTGAGCCTGGCGCTTACCACTTAGGGGAGCGATCTTCACCTACCTCCCAAGATCCTACCGAGTGGGAGCGGTATTGGATGGATTCACTAGCCGATGCGGGCATCCATGGTATAGAGCCTTTTGAACCAGGCTCCTGGTTTGTATCAATCGATATGCTTCAATCACAAGAAATTTTACGCGTGCTCTTGAATATCAACTGTCAAGGATTCAACATCGATGATCTTGAAGGATTTAGTGCGCTTCCCGGCGGGTACTTTCTAACAGTTGATACAAAAACACTGCCCCCACAGTGCTGCTGCGATTTGTCTAATCTCAATGATTGGCGGAAAGCCACATCGCATCGTGCGGTAGAGTGGCAGATGTTATGGATTGGACACCCTTGGACTCACGTCTCTGCGGAGAATGATCGTCTCACACTTCTTGAACCAACTGAGGAAGACCCACCATCGACACTAAAGACTTTCGCTTCTTTCGATCGCAGCGAATTGTTATCAGCGGTATCGCGTGCAGAGCAGCTAAAAGATGCGTTTCGAAACCGACTGCGCGAGATCGTTGCTGAGTCATTCTCAGAATCACCGTTGAATCACGAAGAGATCATCGAGATTCTATTAAATGGGCACTAAGTAATTTTTTGTTGAAGCAGCTCTGCCCAATGCTCACTGGCACGGGTTGCGGCCGAGGCGCAGCGTTCGGCTGGACAACGAGGTTGAGCGGAAGGCGTTTGCCATCCGGTCCCTTCGGGATGTTGTCTTGGTCGATGAGGCGTTGGATGGCCATGACGCCTTCGATAAGCGTCTCGGGACGTGGCGGGCAGCCAGGTACGTATACATCGACCGGGATGAACTGGTCGATGCCTTGCACCACGGCATAGGTGTCAAACACACCACCGGTCGAAGCACAGGCACCCATCGAGATCACCCACTTGGGCTCGGTCATCTGTTGATAGATGCGCTGGAGCACGGGCAGCATCTTCGTGCTGACTCGGCCCGCGACGAGCATGAGGTCGGCCTGCCGCGGGCTGAATCGCATCACCTCGGCACCAAAGCGAGCGAGGTCGTAACGCGACGACGCGGTCGCCATAAGTTCGATACCGCAGCACGCGGTGGCGAAGGGCATGGGCCAGACGGAGGACCGCCGGGACCAGTTGATGACCTTCTGTAGTTGCGTGGTCATGATGCCGTCGGTCGGCAGTGCTGATTCGATACCCATAGCAAACTCCTAATCGGTGTGTTGCATAGTAGCGTTAGCCGACGGGCTTGTCCCGCCGATTGCCTTGAAACGTCT
>JBGCDC010000366.1:0-3730 GCA_045105055.1 Phycisphaeraceae bacterium
TACGGCTTTAAGCAGTGGGACCACGCGATCATCGAGGTGCTCGGCGACTCACGCGACAAGTTAAACAACAAGCGTGGTGTGGGTTTCCGATTAGAAGATGGGCTCGAAGGCATCGATGAGTTCAAGGTGGTTTGGCCCACCCCCAATGACAAGCGCTACAAGCCTTTGGACTGGATCAAGAACGAACGCAAAGGTGTCCGGGCGTACATCACCAATAAGAATCAGCTAGTTTTGATCCGTGATATGTCGCAGAAGTCGCCGACCAAGGCGATGTCTCATAACGGCCGACGCACGGGTCACTATGGACGCAGCGGCCTGGGCGCGATCGCTCACTCCATCGGCAGCAAGACGCATCCTGAATGGAAGTACCTCGCTCAGCACATGGGCCAGTCGTGTGCGAACAGCCCCGAGTCGATCTTTGATGGCCACGCATCGACACTGATGCACACGCATTGGGGCTCGCTCGGAGCTTTCCACGGTGGAGAGAAAGCCTTCCGCCATTACATGGACGGCATCAAGTGGTGGTTCGTCATGGGCCAGACGCACGACGGCGGCTTTGTCCCGATGCCCGGGCGTGACTATGCCTCGACCGACCATGTGTACGCGACCCGCATCATGCCCAGTGCGATCGCCGCGCTGATCCTTAGCGTGAAGGAATCCAAGCTGCAGATCACCGGTGCCAGCAGCACGTTTGCTCCGCCACCGAGTGAGTCGGAAGAAGGCTCGGAAAACGCGCCGCAAACCAAGCAACCCACCCAACCCACCCAACCCGCGTCCTACACCAAGATCCTCGGCTCCGATTTTGCAATTAAGCACTGCCAAGCCGCTGCCAAGATGCTCGATGGCAAAACGCCTTATGCCCGCGTCTTCGATGCCCTTGATAGCGTCGCAGCGAAAGGCGACGAACAAGCGGCCGAGGCGAAACGCTTTGCGGACAAGCTGAGCGATTGGTTGACGGCACGTAACAACAAGCTGATCGAGCACGCCTTGACTCAGCCCGCCAAGGCATTGGCCGAGAGCGGCGATCACCTGCGTCGGCTTAACGGCATGGACAACCTCGGCTCGGCTACGCTCCGTGCAATGATGGAAATGGTTGGTGAGGACGCGAACATCCGTACGCTCTCACGCTACTTCCAGCAGATCGATGCGATCGCGGTGGAAGAAGCCGAAGGCGGACCGACCGATCAGACCAAAGCTCGCAAGCAACAGGTCGCGAAGCTACTTGAACGATATATCGCCGAACCGGGTGTCTCCGGCCGACTGGTCAAGGAAGCTCAAGGGCTACTGAACGCGATCAATCAACAGTGAGCCAAAGGCAAACTGTTTAGATGATTACGCTAATAAAAAGATACTCAGACGGCTGGCGATTCAACTTCGTCGGTGTCTGTTTCTTCGGCGTCATCTTCTTCAGATAAGCCTTCGATTATTTCTGGATCAACCGCGTTTTTGATTTGGTTGAAAATCGCGTCGGTGGGCTGGCGTTCGAGCTTGAAGTCATCGATCAAGACTTGCCCTTCGCCCGCAGAGGTTTTGTAGTAAACCTTAGCGATGCCTTTGTTTTCCCAGCGAGAGGCGTCGATCCGAGTGATTTGATCGAAGGGGACTTCTACATTGCCGTGAGCGTAGAGCGTGGTTTTATCGACGCCGAGGTAGCGGCGTGACCAAGTGCCCACAGCAAAGAGGCAGTACGCGCCAATCGGGAAGACGATTGCGAACTGCAGCCATTGGGTGGTGATGTCGCCTTGGGTTCGCTCGTTAGGTTCTTTGGTGTAGTCCCAGTCGTTGGCTTTAGCGACCTCAGGCCACTTGGTTTTCCAATCCTCTGGGTTGTCTTTTTTGACTTGATTGATGGCTTCGTAGGCTTTGATCTGATCGGGGTACGCGATGAGGCCGTCGTACATGCACCACGAGGCATAGAGCAAGGCACCCAGCGCGATCATGAGTAATCGGTTGCGGTAGCCAAAAGTTTCTGTATCGATGGTTGCTTTGATATCCATGCGGGTCACCCGGGGTCGGTGTTCTACGTTGATCGAGAGATGAGTCAGAAGTGTTTTTTAGTCACGGATCCGGTCAAGGGCCTTGGCCCACCAGCAGGCAATGATGCCGCTGGCATTAGGGCGGTTGAGTAGCTCGGCAAACCCGCCGCGGTCAACCCTTCGGCGAGGGATACGCGGCATCGGCTCATCACTTCGCATCGCTACACTCAGAAACGCATTGGTTTCTGCGATCGCGCGACGCCTAGCATTCATCGGCCGATTACTTCGCGTTGAGAAGCCAAAACCCAAAAGTCTTTCCTTAAAAACCGTATCAATGGCCTTTACTAGTCTAGGCCCAATGGACGCGTTTTACCAGCGAATGCAGCGAATGGTTATTGGCCCCAAATCCCGCGTCGAGCCTCCCGAGCTTTATCCTGTAATTGGTCGAATTGTGATGCTCGGTCATGGCCCCATCGTTCGTCGTGTTTGGATAGGCCCTGCTCGATCAGAGCCGCGTTTAGCGATCCGCCGTCGGGCATCTGGACGTAGGCCAACAGCCTGCCGTAGCCCCCGCGAAGACGATGTTCTTGGAGGTGGAGGGTGACCTGTTTGCCCTCGACCGCTTGTCGTGTGAAGTCGGTCGCTTCCTGAGCCCAGGGATCAGGCGATTGATCGGGATCGTTTACGTTCATCTCGGCTGTATTCACGCCCCAGAGACGGACCCGCGTGATTGCTTCTTCGCCATCGGGCACGTTCAGTATCAACGTGTCGCCGTCGACCACGCG
Source organism: Phycisphaeraceae bacterium (assembly GCA_045105055.1). Lineage (GTDB taxonomy): Bacteria > Planctomycetota > Phycisphaerae > Phycisphaerales > Phycisphaeraceae > JAHQVV01. The sequence goes on from JBGCDC010000366.1 coordinate 2,762, forward strand.
GAGCACCATGAATGATTTGCCGTCATAGCGGTGCCAATCGTCGGCCACCGGCAGTAGGCCCATGCCACGATCCAGTACCGCAAGCACAAAGATGATGACGAGCGCGATGGCGAGCGGCGCGGCCTTGCGTTTCGTGAGAGATCGCCCGAGTTGGATCGGATCGATGCGCATGCGTCGTCGGCGGTGTTGGTCGATTCGCTTGGCAGGTGTTCGGCGGTGTGGCGGGGGCATAACCGAGGAAGATAGCTCAGGCCACAACATCCAACAATGTGCCCGGCACAACCCACGCCGCACCCAGCCCCGACAACGCAGGCGAACCCACCACTGGCGACAGCCGTTCTGGCTCGATCGGCAGCTCACCCGGAGGCGTGCTCGGCACGGTTTCGTCAGCGAGTTGATGTGCGGCTTTGATGTTTTGGGTATCGATCGACCACGGGTCGCTGGCCATTGCCTGCGGGCTTAGCTCGACGCGATCGATATGAGGCTGCGATGCATGAGTCGCGTGCTCGTTGCATGGTCGGTATTGGTGGTTCGCATCGATCGCTTGCGATTGGCACGCGACATCGAACCGCTGGGCACGGATCAGTTCGACGGTCAGGTTGCCGGAGGCGACGACTCGCATCGTGCAAGTCAGCCACAGGATCAACGCATCGCCTAGCTTATTCGTAGCCCCTGCAAACCAAGGCATTTACGAAAAAGCGTGATCGGCCGGTCGCGTTGGATGTTGCGTGAAAGCAACATCGTGCCCTGGATCAACCGTGATCAGATGTCCTACACTGCGGACATGCCTAGCGCGTTCCATGGCCTCGAAACGATCCCCGCCGCAGTGCTGCACCGCCGACGCGAGCGCGTCTTCCTCATTATGGCGGGCCTTTACGTAGGCAGGCTTGAGATGCTCAATCTCTTCGGCATCAGCCGGTGTATCGTGCTAGCGAGCCATAGTGGCGACACGGGTTGGCAAGTTGGTCA
>JBGCDC010000367.1:0-2281 GCA_045105055.1 Phycisphaeraceae bacterium
GTAGTCGTTGCTCTTCATGGTCGCGGCGCAGGCTTCGAGCTGAGCATCATCGATGAAGCCCATTTTCCAAGCGATTTCTTCGGGGCAAGAGATCATCATGCCTTGGCGTTGTTCGATGGTTTCGACGAAGTTGCCCGCTTGCAGGAGTGATTCGTGCGTGCCGGCATCGAGCCAGGCGGTGCCGCGTGACCAGAGTTGGACGTTGAGTTTGCCCTGCTCCATGTACATGCGGTTGACATCGGTGATCTCGAGCTCGCCGCGGGGCGAGGGCTCGATCGATTCGGCGATCGCGGTGACGTTTTTGTCGTAGAAGTACAGGCCGGGGATGGCGAAGTGGCTCTTGGGCTTCTCGGGTTTTTCTTCGAGCGAGATGGCCTTGTTGTTCTCGTCGAACTCGACGACGCCGTAGCGCTCGGGGTCTTTGACGGGGTAGCCGAAGATGGTCGCGCCGTCTTCGACTTGGGCCGCGGCTTTGACTTGTTTGGACAGGCCCGTGCCGTAGAAGATGTTGTCGCCGAGGATCAGGCAGCAGGGCGCATCTTCGGTGAAGGACTTGTCGAGCAAGAACGCCTGGGCTAGGCCCTTGGGCTCGGGCTGCTCGACGTAGCTAAAGCTCATGCCCCACTTCTGCCCATCGCCGAGGAGGCGCTTAAAGCCCGGCAGGTCTGTGGGCGTCGAGATGATCAAGACCTCGCGGATCCCCGCCAGCATCAAAACCGCCAGCGGGTAATAGATCATCGGCTTGTTATAGACCGGCAGGAGCTGCTTACTGACCGCGAGGGTCAATGGATAAAGCCGAGTGCCATGGCCGCCGGCGAGGATGATGCCCTTCATATCAAAACGTCCCTAATAGGTGATCAGTCATCATCATCGTCATTTGCTGGCTGCGCGTCCACGTATGCCAAGTACGCTGGTATAGGATGTGAATGTATCGAGGCTTGACTCCGATAATTAACTTCTGGATGCGATGCCCACACGCGCCCTCGCATGACACGGCTCGTTCGATACACTTCAACGCACGGCTAGTGGGCAAGGCTTGTACGATAAATCGTGTTCTGGTCGATTAAACCAAACTGGATCGCACAAACAGCCGAAATGAGATAATCAACGACAACCGATATCAGGGTAGATTTAAACTATGAGCAAACCCGCACTCATCTCCGGCATCACCGGCCAAGACGGCTCGTATCTGACCGAACTCCTGCTCGCCAAGGGCTACGAGGTTCACGGCATTATCAGACGGTCATCAAGCTTCAACACCGACCGCATCGACCATATTTATCAGGACCCGCACGAGTCGGGCAAGAACCTGCACCTGCACTACGGCGACCTGACGGACGCGAACTGCCTGGCTAGGCTCGTGGCTCGGATCAAGCCCAACGAGGTCTATAACGTCGGCGCTCAGTCGCACGTCAAGGTCTCCTTTGAGCAGCCCATCTACACCGGCGATGCGACCGGCATCGGCGCCGCAAAGCTCCTCGAAGCGGTGCGCGAAACACAAGACGCGACCGGCCAAGAGATCCGTTACTACCAAGCCTCGACCTCCGAGATGTTTGGCGGGATGCCCGAGACCGCGCCGCAGTCCGAAGCGACGCCCTTCCACCCCCGCTCGCCCTACGGCTGCGCGAAGCTCTATGCCCACTGGCTCACCGTCAACTACCGCGAGTCGTACAACATGCACGCCTCGTGCGGCATCTTGTTCAACCACGAATCCCCCCGCCGTGGCGAGACGTTTGTGACCCGAAAGATCACCCGCGCGGTCGGCCGAATTAAGTACGGCCTGCAAGAAAAACTGTACCTCGGCAACCTCGATGCCAAGCGCGACTGGGGCTTTGCGGGCGACTACGTCGAGCAGATGTGGATGATGCTCCAGCAAGACACGCCCGACGATTACGTCGTCGCGACCGGCACGACGCAGACCGTCCGCGAATTCTGCGAGAAGGCGTTTGGCCGAGTTGATTTGGATTACAACGACTATGTTGAAGTCGACCCACGCTACTACCGCCCTGCCGAGGTGGACCTGCTCTGGGGCGACCCAACGAAGGCCAAGGAAAAGCTCGGCTGGGTACCCAAGGTCGGCTTCCAAGAACTCGTCGAGATGATGGTCGACAGCGACCTCGAGCTCGCTTCACGTGAAAAAACTTTGCGAGATGCTGGTCACACCGTGAACATTCAGGAAGGTCTGCGGCACTAATGGATTGGAACGCGATACGTGTCTGTGTGACTGGCGGTGCTGGCTTCTTAGGCCAAGCGGTTTGTACGAAATTGCGCGAGCGCGGCG
>JBGCDC010000368.1:0-13352 GCA_045105055.1 Phycisphaeraceae bacterium
CCCGGCACGTATACGCTTCGACTGCGCGTCGACAACCGCATGCACATCAATGTTGGGCCGAACTCTCACAGCATGTCCGATCACACGCAGGGCAACTGGAACGGCATCATCGGAGCGATCGAGCTTCGTGCCCAGCCGAAAATTCATATCGAACACGCACGCGTCGATACAAATATCAAGACTAAAACCGCGACCGTTCGCCTGCTACTCAACAATGAAACAAAGCGTCCGACCGACGCGACCATCAGCCTACGGGTTTCACTTGATGGCCGAGCCGTTACCGAGAAAACGCTGAATATAAAAGAGGTCCCAGCCAATCAAGCAACGGAACATATCGCGACGCTCGCGCTCGGTAAAGATGCCCTGCTTTGGGATGAGTTTGATCCCAACATCTATGACCTATCAATCGAAGTAACTTCGTCCCAAGGAACTGATCATCACAGCGAAACGTTTGGGCTACGAGAGATTACAACGGATGGAACGAAAATCGTGCTCAACGGCCGACCGGTATTTCTACGAGGGACATTAGACTGCTTGATCTATCCGCTCACGGGTTATCCGCCAATGGATGTTCCCTCTTGGGAGCGTGTCTTTAAACGTGTCAAGGAGTTCGGCTTAAACCACGTTCGGTTCCACTCTTGGTGCCCACCCCGCGCCGCCTTTGATGCGGCAGACCGCGTAGGCATTTACCTTCAAGCGGAAGGGCCCTTTTGGGCAAACCAAGGAATTCAACTCGGATTGGGTCGGCCGATCGACGCCTACGTTTACGCGGAAAATGATCGCGTTCTCGATACGTATGGCAACCACCCGTCATTCGTTCTCATGGCTTACGGCAACGAGCCCTATGGCCCGAAGAAAGACGGCACCCGAGGGCAAGGCCAACGCTTCCTCGGACCATGGCTAGACCACGTTAAGGCGAAAGATAATCGCAGGCTCTACACGTCCGGTGCGGGTTGGCCGGTGATGGAAGAAAACGAGTTTCACAACATTTCGAACCCGCGAATGCAACAGTGGGGCCAAGCGCTCAACAGCATCATCAATGGCCAGCCGCCCCAAACACAAGCGGACCACACCGCGGTCATCACACGCTATGCAAACACGCCAATCGTCGCACACGAAATCGGCCAGTGGTGTGCATACCCAGACTTCGCTGAAATGTCTAAATACACGGGGCTGCTGCGTCCGCGCAACTTCGAAATATTTCAAGATGTGCTTCACAAGAACGGTCTAGGGCACCGCGAAAAAGATTTCCTTATGGCTTCGGGCGCACTCCAAGTGCTCTGCTATAAAGCCGAAATCGAGATGGCCTTGCGGACGCCTAACTTCGGCGGCTTTCAGCTGCTCGATCTTCACGACTTCCCCGGGCAAGGCACGGCCTTGGTCGGCGTCCTCGATCCTTTTTGGGATCCCAAGCCATACGTCACCGCGGAAATGTATCGCGCTTTCTGCGGGCCGACGGTAACCCTGGCTCGTATGCAGCGCAGAACTTTCCTGAGCGGACAAGTGCTTGAGGCCGACGTCGATATCTCACACTTTGGCCGAGACGATGCGCCAAGTGCTAAGATCGCGTGGTCGCTGGTGAGCGAGAGCGATGAGGTGCTCGCAGAGGGAACCTTCATAAACGATCTGCCTGCGGGTGCTTTGACGAGCGTAGGTCGGATCGAGGTGCCGATTAAAACAGATCGCGCCATTCGAGCAACCTTATATGTAGAGATTAAATCGTTAAAAGCAAAGAACGCTTGGCACGTTTGGCTCTATCCATCGGAAGTTGAAACAGACGCTCCTGACGCAGTCCATGTCACGAAAGTTCTTGATGACGCCGCTGAAGTGAAATTGGCCAACGGCGGGACCGTGCTTCTCCTCGCCAATCCCGACCGCGTCGCCGGTGGTGTCGTGATGGGCTTTAGTTCGCCGTTCTGGAACTACGCTTGGACCGATGCGCAGCCCCCACACACACTGGGCATCCTGGTCGATCCGAAACACGACGTGTTCAATGCATTCCCAACCAGCACGCACTCCGACTGGCAGTGGTGGGAGTTGGTTAGCCGAGGCGGCGCGATGGTGATCGACGATCTACCGCGCGAACTCGAACCATTAGTCCAGCCAATTGATACGTGGTTCCGTGCCCGACGTTTGGCGTCCTTGTTCGAAGCCAAAGTTGGTAAAGGCAAGCTTGTCGTTTGCACACTCGATCTCACGAGCAACCTCGACCAGCGCATCGCAGCGCGTCAATTCCGCCACAGCCTGATGCAATATCTCAACTCCGATACGTTTGCCCCCCAAACAACCATCACCGCAGACAAAGTCAAAGCACTCTTCCGCGCTCCGTCGCTGGCCGAACGCATGGGTATCACCGCCACAGCATCTAGTTCTCACGGCGGATACGAAGCAAGCAAAGCGTTAGATGGTGATCCTGCGACGATTTGGCATACTGACTTCTCGGGCAACATCATGAAGCCCCACCCGCACCACCTGACGATTCAATTTACCAACCCAACCGAGCTATCCGGCATTGGCTATGTCGCAAGGCGTGACGCCGCCAATGGTCGGGTCGGGCGGTTTGCGATCCACATCAGTAACGACGGCAAGGATTGGGGCAAGCCCATCGCACAAGGTCGATTCAACGGTGCGAACAAAGAACAAGTCATCCGATTCGAAAAGAAGGTAACGACAAACTTCGTTCGGCTAGTCGCAATCGATAGCCTGAACGGCGAAAACCACAGCGCTATCGCAGAGTTCCGACCCATCACGCCATAGCTCATTTCTGATTGGGCCGAACTTTCAATAGCTCGGCCACGCTTCTCAAAGCTACCTGAAAGGCCTGCCGCCATGATCGATAACACGCACTCTCTCAATACCTTCGGGTATCCCCTATTCGCTGAGGCGCAAATTGGGCTCAACGCGATTGATTTTGTGGTGCTCTTTACGTTTATTGCGGGGACGATTGCTTTTGCCTTATGGAAAAGCCGGAAGAAGAGCGAAGGTGCAGACTTCTTTCTTGGCGGACGTTCATTAACCTGGCCTATCATTGGGCTTTCGATTGTTGCGGCGAACATCTCTACCGAACAGATGGTGGGGATGGCGGGTAACGCGGCGGGTGGCACCGGCTTAGCCGTGAGTCTTTGGCAATTGGTTGGATCGGTTGGCATCGTCCTTGTTGCATGGACTTTACTACCCAAGTTTCTTCGAGCCGGTATCAGCACAATCCCGGAGTTTCTCGAGTACCGATTCGACGTCACGGCACGTTCGATCATGGCGGTTCTCACGGTGATTATCTATGTCGTTGTTCTCTTAACCGCGGTACTCTATTCCGGCGGCGTCGTGCTGCGAACAATCTTCGGTCTCGAGTTATGGATCGGGGCTCTCGTGATGGGGCTTCTCGCCGCGGGGTACACCGCCATCGGCGGCTTGCGTGCGGTTGCCTACGCGGACCTGTTCCTTGGCACCGCACTACTACTTGGTGGCGCGATCGTGTTTTTCTTAGGCCTTGACAAGGTCGGCGGATGGGCCAGCTTCACCGAGGCAAATGCCGATAAACTGCACTTAATCCTTCCCGCAGATAACCCCGACCTGCCGTGGACCGGCGTCGTAGGCGGTATGTGGATCGTGATCCTCTACTACTGCGGGCTCAATCAATTTATTGTTCAGCGCTCGCTTGCCGCCAAGTCGCTCTCCGAGGGTCAACTCGGCGTGATCTTCGCGGGTGCACTCTGGCTCCTCGTCCCGTTTGTCATCGTGATGCCAGGCTTGATGGCTCATCAACTCTATGCTGATGAACTTACGACCACTGACGAGGCGTTCCCAACACTGATCCGCAACTTGATGGGGCCGGGTCTTCGCGGATTCATGTTCGCAGCCATTGCCGGGGCGGTCATCTCCTCACTTGCCTCCATGTTAAATTCAGCCTCGACGGTGTTCACAATGGACGTCTACCAGAGGTTAATCGCGAAAGGCAAGGCCAGTGACAAGACGCTTTCATTAGTGGGGCGGGTAACTATTGCTGTCGCGGTTGTGGTGGGCTGCACCCTCGCTCCGATGCTAGATGACGAGCGGTTCGGCGGTGTCTTTCAATTCATCCAACAATTCCAGGGCTACATCTGGCCTGGCGTTGTCACAGCATTCATCTTTGGAGTCTGGGTCACACGGGCACCAAGGATCTCTGGAACGGTGGCACTAGTCCTAGGCCCAGTGGTCTATCTGATCCTTCAACAGACGCAGAAAGCCGAACTCCACGACATCCACTTCCTACTCCAAGTGCTCATCAGTTTCGGTGTATGTGCGCTCACATTGACAGCCCTGACATTGGTGAAGCCGTTGAGCGAACCCATCCAACTCCCGGTCCGTGCAGACATCGCCCAGCGCACTGACAAAGTCGTGTATCTCGCGGGGTCGGCGGTCATCGCTGCGGTACTGATCTTTATTGGCGTGTTCTGGTGATAAGGGCGCAGGTAACAAACCTTGGCACATAAAACCATCCGCGTAAAAATCTACGATACTGCAAACAGTCAAGAAGCCGTCCTGCCCAGGCTTGCAATGTAATTAGCATGAATATCGAAGCACTAAAAAAAAACTTTGAGGACGTCTTTAGCATCGCAGCTAGCGTGATCGCGTCGGCACCCGGACGCCTAGAGGTCCTCGGGAATCACACGGATTACAACGCGGGCCTAACTTTGTCATGTGCGGTGGACTTTCGCTGCTACGTGGCAATCACAAGGTTGGATCAGCCGATCGCAAAACTGGCGAGCACGGCTTTTGATAGCAAGCCAGAATCATTTTCGCTGGATCAGCCTGATGCTCCTCAAGGACATTGGGCGAAGTACGTGCTCGGATTAGTCGAGGGACTGAAGCGTCGCGGCCATGTTGTTCCAGGATTCGCGGCCCTTGTGGATTCACAGGTTCCGCGCTCGGCAGGTGTATCCAGTTCCGCCGCACTAGAGATAGCTGTACTGACGGGCTTGGTGAACTTAATGGGGATAGAGATATCGCCAGACGAGATGGCTCGGATCGGTCAAGAGGCAGAGTCGCAGGCCGTTGGTGCTCAGACCGGACTACTCGATCAATTCAGTTCGTTGCTTGGCGAACGTGACCAGATGCTGCAAATCGATTTTCAATCAATGCAGACTCAGTCAAGTCCTGCACCGCCCGGCTGGTGTTTTGTCGCGATTGATTCTGGGATCAAGCACGATCTCACAAAGGAGTACAACGCGCGGAGAGCCTCCTGTGAAGCGGCAGCCAAAGCGACTGGGGTCGACTCTCTTCGGATGCTAAACGCAGAGCAACTCCTCGCACACCACGCAGCGATGAATGAGGACGCTTTCAAATGTGCACTGCACATCATTGGTGAAAACTTAAGAGTACGACAAGCGATCGAACGATTAGCCGTAAATGACATTGCTGGCTTTGGCCAGCTGTTATTGCTCTCGCACAAAAGTAGCCAGTCGAACTTTAAGAACAGTTGTCCCGAATTAGATGAACTCGTTGCGTTTGCAGAAGCAGACGATCGCTGCCTTGGCGCTAGACTTTCTGGGGGCGGGTTTGGCGGAATCTCCATTCACCTCGTCTCTATCGAAAACGCGGAAGCATATCGATCAGATATTCTCAATGCGATCAAACCATCTGAAACAGCAACGCGTTGGTCCGCGATCTGCGAGATCGGAGATGGGGCGAAGACGCACGAATAGTCAGGTCGCAAAGCAATCCCTACTGGCTTAGTACTTTTTCTACCGAGCCTATCACGCTGAACATGAACGAATGAGACACGCCTTTCTGTCTCTTTTTGAATACGAGCTGTTCATGGATGTTTAAGTTGATTGAAAGTCGTTATATTTTGAATATGACGAAACAAGCTAAAAAAGAAAATAAGCCCTCGATCCCAAAAATACTTGACGCTCGTATCAAACTGCTGCAAAAGCGGCTGCGTCACGATGAGATGGATGGGCTCATTGTTTCGAACGCCAACGACATCCTGTATCTGACAGGTTTTGTAGGCGAGGATTCGTGGCTGTGGGTGCCCGCGAGCGGGGCGGGTACCACGGTTGTGTCAGACGATCGTTTCAAACAACACATCCCCGAAGAAGCGCCGCACCTCCGCGTCGTGATGCGTGATAAAAATAGTGGCAAGGCAGAGACTCTGGCGCAAGCCACAGCTCGCTTCTTAAGCAGACTCAAGTTAGAACGCATCGGCGTCCAAGTCGCATACCTACGTGTTCTAGAACGCAAAGCGATCGTTAAAGCCTTTAGCGCAAAGCTGATCAAAGATTACGACGACAAACTGCTTCAACAACGCTCCATCAAGGATGCGCAAGAAATCAAATGCATACAGGAGGCGATTCGGATTCAAGAACTCGCCTTCATTGAGATGCGTGACCATATCAAGCCGGGCATCACAGAAATCGAGCTGGCAGGCTTTCTCGTTTACCGCATGAAGTGCTTGGGCGCGGACGATAGCGGGTTTAAGCCGATCGTTGCTTTTGATGGACACGCAAGCCATAGCCATGCGATTCCTGATCGTCGCAAGCTAAAGAAGAACAGCTCGATCCTTATCGATTGGGGCGCGAAGTACAACAACTATATTTCCGACATGACCCGCGTGCTGAATATGGGTAAGCCAAAGAAGCATCTTGCGGAGATCCACAAAGTCGTGGAAGAAGCGCTCCACATTGGAATCGATACTGTCGCGCCCGGCGTTACTGTACGCGAGGTCGACAACGCCGCGCGTAATTGCTTGAAGAAGCATGGCTATAAATTGGACCACGGCTTAGGCCATGGCATCGGCTTGTTCATCCACGAACTGCCCAGCATCGGGCAACATGACACGCCATTGGAGCCGGGCCAGGTAATCACGATCGAGCCCGGCATCTACCTCGGCGAAAAGGGTGGCGTACGACTCGAGGACGATATCCTCGTGACTCCAACCGGATCTAAAAACTTGAGCAGCCTGCCCACGGACCTCGAGTGGTCAATTCTCTAGACCAATTAAGTGATTGATCTCTTTAACAGAAAGCCACACCGTGACAGCAAACCAAGCAGTTCCAGTAAAGAAGTGGGCAGTATTCTTTGTCTTGGCCTACGTTGTTCAGGGCTTTGCCCAGACGACCGGTATCCTGTTCCAGCCACTCCAGTATTTCCTAAAGGCGGAGCACGGCTACACCGCCAGCCAACTCGCCGCGTTCACCTTCTGGGTGACGTTCCCCTGGTACATCAAGCCGGTCTATGGGTTGCTGTCCGACTTTGTGCCGTTGCTGGGTTACCGACGACGAAGCTACCTCGTCATCTCTTGCTTCCTCAGTTTCGTGGCGTTTACGCTCGTGCTCGGCATCACCGACCCACGACTCATTCTTTATGCGCTGATTCTCACCGCAATCTGCACGGCCTTCGGAGACGTGATGGTTGACGCGCTGATGGTTGAGAAGGGGCAGGCGGCAAATAAGATCACGCTGTTCCAGGGCTTGCAATGGACCTCGATTAGCGCGATCGGCATCTTGGCCGCAGTGGGTGGCGGGCTGCTTGCACAGTTCGCCAAAAATACTGACGAACCAATCGCCGGGGTCAGGATTGCCGCGATGATCGCATTGATCGGGCCGACGATTCTTCTGTTCGCGACATGGTTCATCGTCAAAGAGACGAAGTCTGGTTTGGATAAACAAGGGCTTCAGCGCGCGGGTAGCGGGTTCGCGATTGCGATGAAATCCAAACCGCTCTTGGGCGTTGTGCTGTTCGTCTGCCTGTTCTGGTTCCAGCCTGGTTTGATCGCGCCGATGTATATCTTTTGCACGGAAGACCTCGGGATTAGCGAGGCATTCTATGGGTCCGCGAGCGCGTGGACGCAAGGCGGCTACATGATCGGTGCGGTGCTATTTTTGTTCGTACTAAGCCGTCGGTTCAGTACCCGTCAACTCGCGGTGCTTAGCATTTGCTTATACGCCGGATCGACCTTTACCTACCTCGGGCTGGTCGGCCCCAAGTCATTGGTTGCGCTGAGCGTTCTCTATGGCGTGTGCTACATGATTTCGAACCTGACGTTACTTTCGCTGGCCGCACAGGTCTGTCCGCGCTACGTCGAAGCATTCGTCTTCGCATTCTTGATGGGGCTGTTCAATTTCGTCAAGCAGGGCTCCGAATGGATCGGTGGCGAAGCGTATGATCGGCTTGTAGCCTCTCGTACCAGCGACGAACAAAGCATCTGGTCGAGCATCGATCTATCGTCACTTGGCCTATCGCATCCAATCCATCCGTTGATCGTAGCCTCTGGCACAATCACGCTACTTGCATTTGTATTCGTGCCGCTTCTTCCCAAGGCAATACCCGCTGCCGAAGAATAGAAAAGACACAAGATGCTCTAATGCTTCTTCTTTTTATTACTCGTCGCTTGGAGTTCGAGCATCTGCTGAGCGTATCGCTGGCCTAGTTCGACTTGGCTTTTCGCATCGAAGTGCGTGCCATCGAAGGTCGTGAGACCTTCAGATTTTGCGCAGCCGGTGTTTAATAAAACACTAGGCAACTTCGCGATCTCAGCGTTGATGGGTTTCATGCCATCGGTCGGGCGGACCTGGCCTGCGATGAAAGGCAGATCCTTATCGCCAAGGTCGCTACGCAGATTGCCGACCAAGGTTTTGAGTTGTTCGAGGTAGGTCGCGTGTTTACTGGCGTTGCTTTCGCCTTGGTGCCAGAGGACACCCTTAAGCGTGCCGGTTTTCATCGCGGCTTTCGTTCGGTCTCGACTAGTGAGGTAGTACTTGGCCTTGCTTTCCCACGCTTCGATCTTGCTGCCGCCGCGTGCGTTTACAACGAGGCCGATATTGATATCAGGGTTTGCTTCGAGCATTGCCAATGCGAATCCATAGCCAGGGCCTAGCTTTTGCATACCCTCGCCTTTGCGGATGGCCGAGTAGAGGTTCATTGGGTTCTTCGCAGGGACCCACTGATTCTTGTCATTCAGCAGATAGCAACGCTCGATGACGCCAGACATCTCCTCGGGCACCTTCGCTCGGCCGGCCATGTTGGACTGGCCAATAAGCAGATAAACGTGCAGGTTTTCTTTAGGGCCGTCGTAAACAGCAGTCTCAACTTTCGCCTGATCAAGCGCGTTTATGTCCCCCTGTTTACCACTGGCCGAAGCGTCTGAAGCGAAGAGCAATGCAAGCAAAACAAAAAAGCTACTACAACAAATCAAGAATCTGATCATATTAAATCCCTACCTAAAAAACATGTACAAAACTCTTACGCATTCGCGAGGTCTATCTATAAAGATACCACAAGGCTAGTCAATCACATGGTTACATTTATGTAGACCCGTCCAAAGCCAATGCTTAGTCCCCCTTTTTAGGCGGAGTCGGCCACCCCATATCTAGAAACTATTGACCACTACGATTTTGGTTTATCCCAACCGAACAGCATCTCCGCATTGCCACGGTAAATTTTGTATCGCACCTCGTCGGGCAAGTCGAGTTCTTCGAAGAAAGTGTAGTGCTTGTACTTGCTGTCCTTATCTTTAAATGACCACCAGCCTTCGTCCGTTGCCCAAAGTAATTTGTCTTGGTGACGGATGATGAATTCGCGAGCGAATTTACGGTCACGATTGAGGACGTTTGGCACGACGTGGCCGGACATGTCGGCGTAGAGATTGTCGTGCTCGGTGAGTTGCCGATCTGCATCCTTAAGCTGCCGCCACCAGTAGGCATGAGCGATGACCGTGCAGTCGGGATATTTCTTGAGGACGTTGTCGACGCGCCGCATACCTTTCTCAACCATGTTCTTGTTCTGATCGATGTGGAACATGATGGGTAGGCCGACTTTCTGACAGGCTTCGTAGAGCAGCAGGTTCTTAGGATCGTCGAACATGAGATCTCGGCCGTAGTGCTCGCCAAAGGCAATCGCTCCGTCTTTCTTTTCTTGCTGCAAGATGGCGACGGCTTCATCGACCGTTTCGACCTCTCCGGCATCGATCACGGCCATGCGATCGATTCGGCCTTTGTGCTTGGCGTACAACTCGTTTCGCTTTTGTTTCTCTTCGGCCGTCCAAGCTCGTGAGCCCTTGTGATTTAGTGGGCTGACGATGCAGCGTTCGATATTGTTGCGGTCCATCCAGTCGACCACCGCTTCGAGTCCGCCGTCTTTAAGCGACATCGCGTGGACGTGTGGGTCGATGAATTTTATATCCTTGGGCGGCTGAGGCTTATTCTTTTTCTCAGCCTCGGCTTGTAGCTTAAGCATCTCTTTCGCGTAGCGTTTGCCCAGCTCGATTTGACTATCTGTGCCAAAGTGCCAGCGGTCAGAGCAGTTGAGCCCTTCACTTTTCACAACGCCTGTGTGGTGTACCTGCTCCGGGAGCTCGGCGATGACGTCGTTGATTTTGACTGGCGGCATGTTGTTCACTTGGCCCGCGACGAAGGGCAGGCTCGGGTCGCCGAGGTCGCTACGGAGGTTGCCGATAAGGACCTTGAGCTGGTCCATGTATTGTTCAGGGTTGCCGTTGTTGCTTTCGCCTTGGTGCCAGAGGATGCCCTTGATGGTGCCGGTCTTCATCGCGGCTTTGGCTCGGCCACGGATGCCGAAGTAGTACTCGGTCTTGCCAAGCCACTGTTCGATCTTACTACCGCCGCGCGCGTTAACGACTAGGCCAATTTTGATATCCGGGTCCGCTTCGAGCATAGCCTTGGCGAAGCTGTAGCCCGGGCCAAGCTTCTGCATGCCCTCACCCTTGCGGATGGTCGAGTACAGGTTCAGCGGATTCTTCGCGGGGACCCACTCGTTCTTATCGTTGAACAGATAGCAGCGATCGATGACGCCAGCCAACTCCTCGGGCACCGTCGCTCGGCCGGCCATGTTGGATTGACCGATGAGCAGGTAGATGTGCAGGTCTTCGCTAGGCCCATCTGCAGTCGCTTTAACTTGTAACTGATTGTGCTGTGCTGCGTTCGCGTGTTTTTCACAAGCCGATACGTCAGGAGAGAGCAATAGACCCAGCAAGACAAACAAAGCTCCGCAGCAAAACAGCACTCTGGTCATATCAAATTCCTAAGTGAAAACAGCACAAAACTGACGCGCGAACGCACGGCATCTATTTATGACGATACCAAGACAGCAGCGCTACGTTGTTACGGTGCTTACCCTTCCAGACTCCACGACTTGCGGAACCCCTCGGCCTGCTTGGCGGCGTCGGTCTCTGGCCAAGTCTTGATGATCTTGCCAAGGTCGCGGGCGATCCCGCGGATCGTGCGGGTATTTTTACGATCGCTGTTAGCTTTGGTAGCGTCGGTCGTTAAGCCGATCGACTCGGCTTCAGCGATCACTTCGCGGAGCATTCGTGTCGAACGTACGCGGTCCATCAATTTATCATCGGCTTCCATCTGCTTGTGCAACGCCGTGAAGGCTTTGGCCGACTCGTCTCGGCCGAGTAGTTCCATGGTTGCTTCGATCAGGGCGTGAGAGGCGGCTGGATCGTCCTGCATTGATGAGTCGATCGCCGCGGACCGCTGATCGATCCATTGCTGCACTGCGTCGAGGATGGCCTTGGCCTCGGCAACTTGATCGTCTCGCTTGGAGCGATCCAGTGTCCGACGGAGTTGTATTAGCGGGGCGTCGATGCTGCGCTTCTGCTCGTTGATCTCTTCAAGTTGTCGCGAAAAGAATTTCGTTTCGACACCTGTGACGATCGGGTCTGCTTTGGGCGCTTCTTCTTTTTCTCGCTTGGGCAAGCGGTACTGCTTCACCGCCTGCTCGAGTGCTTTATCCACGCCACTCGGTCGACCGTTCCATAGATACTTGCCGTTAGGCGCGAAGAGGAAGACGTCGGGGATGCCAGACACCTTCGCGCCGGGGAGGTTGCCGCGGTTGATGACGGCGACGTGGTTGCTCTTGGCTCGGCTTTCCCACTTCTCTTTGACCTGAGCGTCAGAGGCGCTTTGCGCATGATTGGCGATGATGAGCAGCTTGTCGTGGCCGTACTCTTTGGCGAGCTTGCTCATGTGCGGGATCGACGCGATGCAAGGCGGGCAGTTCACCCCCCAGTATTCAACGATCACGAACCGACCCGGCAGGTCATTCATCGTGATCTTCGGCCCGGTGACATAGCTGCCTAGGTCCATCTTGGTGAGATCGGGATTCGCAAGGGCGGTGCTCGGCAAGAGCAGCGTGCAAGCAATCAAAAGGAAAGCAAGTCGGCAGGTCGTGTTGATTCGTTTCATAGGTCTATCCCTCGGAGTGAGCGGTGGGGCGGTGGGGCGATCGTGTCGAGTATTGTAGTCGTGTGCTACGCTGCTTTACAGTGTTTTGTTCGGCTTCTATGCCTCGCAAGGCCAGCCAAATCCAAAAAACAACCCCACAGCCGATGAGCTGTAGGGTTTAGTGCAATGCCCCCTCTAGGATTCGAACCTAGGACCCGCTGATTAAGAGTCAGCTGCTCTAACCAACTGAGCTAAGGAGGCGTTGGATAGGAACGTAAGATTGTCCGCCCGCTGGGCATACTTGTCAAGCATCGCATCTGTGAGCCGACACGCCCAGCCTGCTACGATGCGTCACATGCCAAGGCCAACCAGAATCATCATGTTTGGGGTCTTTTGCCTGATCTTCGCCGTCATCATCGGTATCAACAGCCTGTCGCAAACCATTGTCTCAATCGCTGGGCCACAGAACCTCGAAAAAGCCATCAGCATGATGGAAAGCATGGGCCAAGGGCTCACCGAGACGCAGCAAAAAGACCTCCAGATACAAATCAACGTGATGAGGAACCCCGTCTACCGCGTCGGGCAGGGCCTTGAATCATTTGCGAGCAGCATTATGGCACTCATGCTGATCGTCGCGGGGGTCGGGCTGCTAGCGAGCCGAACTTGGGCACTGAAACTCACCAAATGGTGGTCGTATTACGCGATCCCCGCCGCCGCGATCAGTGTCGTACTGACCACGCGGTACCTGCTGCCCGAGATGCCCGAGGCGACGTCCGGGCGAGGGATGCTCTACGCGGGCTTTATGCTGATCGCACTCTGGGCCTTCCCCGTCATGCTGCTGCGGCAACTTCCTACCAAGCAGGTCAAGGCCTACCTCGCCTGGCGAGATCGCCAGCGGTACGCCCCGACCTCATCGCCGATGTCGAGCACGACACAACTCGACGCGAGTTCGCATAGCGCGACGACCAACGCAAACACTCCGAATCAAACGCAAGCAACACCCTCCCTGCCGGCCCGGCCAACTACGCCAGCGCCGCGACCAGCCCAGCCCACCATGCGCCCCATCGACAACACCTGGCGCGACGACCCGTGGAACGACCCCTCCAGCAAATAGGCCCACCCATGACCATGCCACTCACCGGCAAGCGCGTGCTCATCTTCGTCGGCGACGACTACGAAGACCTCGAA
>JBGCDC010000369.1:0-9261 GCA_045105055.1 Phycisphaeraceae bacterium
TAGCCGTTCACGGCTTAGCACCCGCGCCTATTTCGCCAAGCGATTCAGCCAATCCATAAACCCCGCCGAATCTGGGCCGCCACGATACACCTCGATCGTTTTACCCTCTGGCGTCATCGCAATGACAGCGGGGATCCCTTGCACGCCGTAGTGCTCCGCAGTCGCAAGGTTCGGGTTACTGCTGGAGGTATCGGTCAGGTCGATTTGCACCGGCACAAAGCCAGCCTGCAGCGCTTTGTTCACCTCGCCTTGAGTGAGCACTTGTTTTTTAAGCTGCTTGCAAGGCGGACACCAACCGGCTGTGAACAACACAACCATCGGTTTGTCGGCATCTTGAGCGAGCGCCTGACCGGCCTCGATCCCATCGGCCCAACCTGGCATGATCGTGCCATCACCGTCGCCGCGCAGCGCATGAGCACCCGCCCATGTCAAAGCAACGAGCAACACGGCAACAATCCATCCGATCGGTAAACCTTGCTTCGTCGTTTTTGTTTGTGGGTCCATTGGGTCATCCATGCAAGTGAAACCGTTCTGTGTTCAGGATTATTCCGTACGTGATATCTGTAATCCGATATAGATTTGGTTATTTCTTACGTTTGTAAAGCCGGGCCGTCTCAGCTAACCCTTCAGTGTGTGCATCGGTAATCGAGATCGCCCCTTCTTGAATAGCTGGCTGCACTAACGTGATGCTTAGTGCTTCTTGAAGGAACGTATCAATCGATTTGACGATAGGCTCAGCGTGGAGAGAGTCGTAAATCACGCATTTGTCTGGCGACTCGCTAGGGCCGATCAGCACCCAGTGATACGTGCTCCGATAGACCAAGGCCAGTGAGAGCTGCTGCCAAGCAAGGTGGTTTTGTAGGGCCGTTGACGCTATGTCGGCGTCTAAGTCAAGCAAATCAATCGTAAAGCCATCCTGCGCGAGCACGCGGTAAAGGTCTGGGTGAAGTGTGCCGGTCGTTTCCGAATCGACACGCATCGCGGGCTGGTCTGTGCCAAGGCGGAAACGAAGGTCGTACTGGTCAGCATTAAGACCATAGGCGGAGTACATTGATCGCATCGCGTGCAAGCCGCAGGTGTGTGGCTCGGTCTGCACCTCGGCTACAGGCAACGCCGCGACACCCGTTGGCCGGGGCACATCGGTGTCGACCGGTTCATACTTGCCCGCGTTGATCTGCCCAATGAAGTCAGGCAGCAAGATGCAAGCAGTCAATACCGACACGACAACCAACAAAAGTAAAATTCGCAGGCGTCGTCGTTTTTTTTGTGTCATACCTGTTCGTCTTCAAACAACGCCGTGGTCTCATCTTCATCGTCCGCATCAGCGGTCGGCGTGAGCGACAGGGGTGCTGGCGATCCTGATGCCTCGGCAGCGGGGAGCTCTTGAACCTTCGACAGCTTCTTGTTGATCTGGCGAGTGCGGACCGCGGCTTTGTCCATTTCTTTGGATGCGCTGGAGAGCTTCTTTTGCACGGCTTCGATCCAGTCTTCGAATCGGCCGAACTCAGTCTTGATCCCACCAAGCAGTTTCCAAACTTCTCCCGAGCGCTTCTGAATCGCCAGCGTGCGAAAGCCCATTTGCAGTGAGTTGAGTAGTGCAAGTAGTGTCGTTGGCCCCGCGAGGTTGACTCGGCACTCGCGCTGCAAGCGATCGACCAGCCCCGGCCGACGCACCAGCTCGGCATACAAGCCCTCGGTCGGCAAAAATAAAATCGCAAAGTCTGTCGTATACGGCGGAGCGATGTACTTTTCGCGGATATCCCTCGCAAACGAAAGCACCGAGGCTTCGAGCTGCTTCTGTGCCGCCTCGAGTGCGACCGGGTCCGCTGCGTCCGATGCCTGGACAATCCGCTCGTAAGACTCGCGCGGGAACTTCGCGTCGATCGGCAGGTAGATGTGGCTACGCCCGTCGTCATCGTCGGGGCCGGGCATCTTCACCGCGTATTCGACCTGCACATCAGACCTCGGCCGAACCTTGCAGTTCTTTTCGTACTGCTCGGGTGTGAGCACCTGTTCGAGCAGGCTGCCCAGCAAGACCTCGCCCCAGGTGCCGCGTGTCTTGACGTTGGACATCACGCGCTTCAGGTCGCTGACCCCGCCCGCCAGTTCCTGCATCTCGCCTAGGCCCTTGTGAACCAGTTCGAGTCGATCGCTCACGAGTTTGAACGACTCGCCGAGGCGCGTCTCGAAGGTCTTGTGTAGTTTCTCGTCGACGGTCTGTCGCATCTTTTCGAGCTTCTGCTCGTTGGACTGCTGGAGTTGATCGAGCTTCTTTTCGACCGCTTGTCGAAGTGCGTCGGCCTTCTCGTCGTTGAGCTTCGTGAGCTTGGCGAGGTTGTCAGCAAAGTCTTTCAAGCGATCCCGCTGATGGATGCCAAGCTGATTGATGTCCTGCGAGACCTTCTGGCTAAAACTCGCAAACTCTTTGGATAGCTCTTCGCGGTGCGACTTGGCTTGAGCTGCGTGTTCCTCGCGCTGGGCCTTCGCGGCCTCGGCCTGCTCCTTACGCATCGCTGCGGCATCTTCACGGAACGTCGCGGCGGTGGGCAAGGCGTGGAACTCGCGCGCGATCTGATCGAGCGCTTCGGTGATGTGCGTGTCGTCTTGCTTGGGGTCACGCCGAAGCAAGACGAGCTGCAAGGCAATAGCGACGATGGCAAGAATAATCAGCGTGATAAGGAGAGCGATCTGCATCCCGCGATTGTAGGGCAGTCGCCATGAGGCGCTGCGTATGTACCTTAATGAAGTGCTGTGGCTTGCCGTGTGAACGACATAAATCAGCAACCATCACGCGGCAAGCCGCGGCGCTGCATTGTGAAGGCGTGGTGTGTATCGCCATGGTCTGCGTGATGCGTTTGGTTTTGTATAGTGTGCTTCCACCCGGAGTTATTGCTTGCGACGTAGCCGAAAACCCATCATCATCGCCTCGCGGACTAGCCCGCTGGCACGTGTCCAGGCCGAGATGGTCGGCCGAGGTTTAGCTAGGCTTAACCCGACGCTCGAGGTGCGGTTTATCTGGATCCAGTCCGAGGGCGATCAGGTTCAGGACCGGGCACTCGCCGAGGTCGGGGGCAAGGGCCTGTTCACCAAGGCGGTCGAACGGGTCGTGCTCGCGGGCGACGCCGACATCGCGGTACACAGTATGAAGGACATGCCCGCCGACGAGGACACGCCGGGGTTGCAAATCGCCGCGGTACCCAAGCGGGCCGACGTGCGCGATGTGCTCATCGGTAAGCCTGGCCCGATCACCATCGACGAACTCGCACAGGGGGCGAACATCGGCACGAGCAGCCCTCGCCGCGCCGCTCAGCTTAAGCGACTGCGCCCTGATCTATCGATCAGCGTCATCCGCGGTAACGTCGGCACACGCATAGACAAAGTCATGGGCGAGGTGCCGATGCACGACGCGACGCTGCTCGCCTTGGCTGGGCTCAAACGCATGGGCATGGCCGAGCACACGGGTAAGCCGTTATCGATCGAGACGATGCTTCCCGCCGCGAGCCAGGGCGCGCTAGGCATCCAGTGTCGTCGTGACGACCACGTGTCGCTGACACGCCTGCTCCCACTCAATGATCCGTCAGCGAGCACCGCGATCCACGCCGAGCGCGGCGTCGTCTCGGGCTTAGGTGCCGACTGCCACAGCCCGATCGCCGTCTTAGCCGAGCAGGTCAACCCCGCACAAACCCAAGCCAAGCGGAACGCCGACTCGCACTGGTTCCGTCTGCGGGCTCGTGTCTTGTCCCCCGATGGCACGACGCAACTTGAGGCCGACGAGCAATGCAAAACCCGCGACCTGCGTCGCTTGGTCAAGCAGATGGTCAAAGACTTGGCCGGTCAAGGGGCGCGGGAGTTGCTGCTAGCCGCGAAGGCTTAGCGGCAGTTTTGGAAAGCGGTTTACTGTGATGGGTTTTGAATCAGCTTAATCGCGGCTTTGGCAAAGCGTTCGCCGAGGGTTTTGTAGCCTTCGGGGGTGTAGTGCAGGTCGTCGAAAGGTTTCCCGTCTTTGATTCGGTCGTTGAGGTCGTCCGTGTCGATCCAGGCGCCGCGGGTGTGTGACTCGGCGTATGTCTGTTGGATGTGTCGGATGTTGAGTCGGCCGGCGAGGCGTTTGGGGTTGTCTAGGCCTGCGTCGCTGATGCGGCCGATGATGAAATTGATATCGGTGAAGTCCAGGTCCGCTTGGAGCTGTGCATACAGCTCATCGAGATAGGCGTCGTAGGCAGTGTTGTTGAGGTCGTATTCGCCTTGCATCCAGACGAGGGTGACGGTCTGGATGGGCTGGTCTTGGATGGCGGCACGCGTCGTGTTGATGAGTGCGGGGTAGAGGTTGCCACGGACCTTAGGGACTCGGCCTGTCGTGGGCGGGGGTTGTTCGTGATTCGATTTGGCCCAGCTTCGGATGGATTGGCCGCTGGCAGCGCTCTTGGCGACGATGATGTTGTCTTGGCCGAAGGCTTCGATCACGGCAGGGGTAAAGGACATCTCGGGTTTGAGGCCGACCATGTTCGACTGGCCAGAGAGGATGAAAAGGTGCTTTCCAGCCGGGGTTTGCGTGCCTGGGCAGGGGGCTTGGTCGGAGACGCAGCCTAGGGTGGCGAGGCAGAGGAAGAGCAGCGGGAGCAAGGTGAGCTTCATGGCGTTGTTATAGCTCAATGGCGGCGGGGGTTGGGGCGGGGGTGCTGGATGCATTCTTTTAGGTGAGCGAGGCCTTTTCCGCTATAATCTTCGATTCGCGCGGGCGGCTGCCTGCGACTTTGCGAACAACCCAAGCGGGAGCTGACCTTTGAGTACGCGTAGGCCGTTTATCGGTGGTAATTGGAAGATGAACCTGCACCAGCAGGAAGCGGTCGATCTGGCCCTCGCTTTGGCGGACAAGATCAGCGGCGATAGCGTGCAGGTCGCGGTGTTCCCGGCACTGCCATACTTGCTGCCGGTCGCGACCGTGCTGCATGAAAAAGGTGCGCCGATCGCTGTCGGAGCCCAAGACGTTTATCACGAATCCAATGGCGCGTTCACCGGCGAGGTTTCGCTATCCATGCTGCAAGACTGCGGCGTGACGTGCGTGCTCGTGGGCCACTCCGAACGACGCCACGTCATCGGCGAGACGGACACGCTGATCAACGACAAAGTCCTCGCGTCGCTCGAAGCGGGCATGGATGTCATCCTTGCCATCGGTGAAAAAATCGAACAACGTGAAGCGGGGCAAACCGACGCGATCAACGTCGGCCAACTCGGCTACGGCCTAGCAGGCGTCACCGCAGAACAAATGAAACGCATCACTATTGCCTACGAACCCGTTTGGGCGATCGGCACCGGGAAGACCGCGACGCCTGAGGATGCACAAGCAGCCCACAAGGCGATCCGCGATGCCCTAGCGTTCCAATATGATCAGAGCGTCGCCGACGGCGTGCGGATCCAGTACGGCGGATCGATGAAGCCGGGCAACGCCGCGGAGCTCCTCGCCCAAGGCGACATTGATGGCGGATTGATCGGTGGGGCGTCGCTTAAAGCAGACGACTTTGCCGGGATCATTCAAGCGGCAGCGGCGTCTGTCTAAGACCGGCTCAGCACCTAGGACGAAAGCCTAGGCCAAAGCCTCGATAAACAAGGAAAACAAGCGATGCAAGCTCTACCACACAACCTACAACTACTCGCCCGAGGCGAAGCGCCAAGCGCGGCGATCTGGCTCATGGCACTAGGCTTCATGTTCATCTGCGTGTTCATGATGATCGTTGTCCTCATCCAAAAGCCCAAGGGCGGCGGACTCTCCGGCGCGTTCGGCGGCGGTGCGGGCGGCGGTGGCTCGGACAACTTCATCGGCGGCGGCATCGGCAATGTGCTGACCGCTGTGACCGTGGTCTGCTTCCTGATCTTCCTCGGCCTTGCCTCTGGCATGACCCTTGCTATCAACGCGAATGATGATGTCCCAGCAGAAGAAGTAGAAACAACCGAGACAGTTGACAGCGCTGGCTCACCCGAGGGTGCAGCCCCGGTAACGACCGAAGATGAGCCGACACCGGAAGTCGAGCCAGAGACTGAACCTGAAGCGGAGCCCGAATCTGAGCCAGCTGACGAGACGGAAGCTGATGCGGAAGAGGCTCCAGCAGATGCCGCGACGACTGTGCCTACGGGCGAGTGATCGTGGGTGTTTTTAGAACCTAACGCATTGCTTTGGCAACGCAACGGGCTTGAAGCGGTCCATCAACAAAAGTAAATTGATACGAGCCAGCGGTAACACGCTGGCTCGTTTTATTTGCGTGCTCGTTGATTGATCCGCATGTTGTATGATGCCCGATCACTTTCCTTTACTCACAAGGCATCTCGCCATGATCCACTCCATGACAGGCTTCGGCGAAGCATCGGCCGGCGCCAACGGTATCGGCTTCTCGCTTGAGCTTCGCAGCTTGAACAACAAGTTCTTTAAGCTCTCAACTCGCCTGCCCGAAGAGATCACCAGCCTCGAAGCGGAGCTCGAGCAGTCGCTGCGCAAGAGTGTCGCGCGTGGTTCGTTTGTGCTTACGATGAAGCTCAAGGTTGATGAAGAGCGTGCCGCATCTCGGATCAATGAGAGCGTGCTGCTGTCATACATGGGCCACCTCGAAACCGTGCGCAGTAAGATCGGCGACGAGTCGGTGCAGATCGATTTGACGCAGTTGCTCGCGTTGCCTGGCGTGCTGCAACCCGCGGTCGATGATCAAAAGATCGTCGGTGAAGCCAAGCCGATCGTGATGGGTCTGCTTGATGAAGCGCTCGGTAAGCTCAAGCAGATGCGGATCGTTGAGGGCGTCGCGCTAGCAGAGGATTTATCCAAGCAATTGGAAGTCATCATGGATCGCTTGTCCGTGATTGGCGAGCGTGCCCCGCTGGTGATCAATGAGTACCACGACAAGCTGACTAAGCGCGTTGGCGAACTCTTGGCCAAGGCAGAGCTGAAGGTCAATGAACCAGACCTGCTTAAAGAGGTCGCGATCTTTGCGGACCGCGCGGACATCTGCGAGGAGATCACTCGCCTTGGCGGGCACGTCGATCAGTTCCGCGAGGTGCTGGCTGCTGAGGCAGACGAGCCCGCCGGGCGAACGCTGGACTTCCTTGCACAAGAGATGCTGCGCGAGTCGAACACGATCGGCAGCAAGTGCAATGACGCTCAGATCAGCCGATGCGTAGTGGAACTCAAGAGCGCGATCGATCGGATCAAAGAGCAAGTGCAAAACGTGGAGTAGCTTGTCTGCCGCTCATTGGACGAGACGCATGAAAGCATCATGAACAGCATCACACCACTGCTTTGTTTTTCTGGTGATCACCCCGGACTGACCTGGGCGGTTCTAGGCATTGCGGCGGCGGTGACTTTGTGCTGTGTGGGGATCCACTACGAGACGATCCGCCTGCTGGTAACGGTGTTGCATCGACGGGCGAATCATCGTGCAAGGCCGGTGCTTGTGCTAACGGTGTTGATCCTGCTAGTCGCACACTTGGTTGAGGCGGCGATCTTTGCGTTGGCCTACAAGCTGGTTTTTCTGATCCACCCGACGGACGCGGGGCGGTTTGTCGGGGACTACGACGGCAGCTTCGGCGACACGCTGTACTTCTCGCTATCGGTCTACACAACGGTCGGCTTCGGCGATATCGCGCCGCTCGGTCCGGTGCGGATGTTGGTGGGTATCGAGGCCTTAGCTGGGCTTGTACTGATCACATGGTCCGCGTCGTTCACGTTCCTAATGATGCAGCGGATCTTCGCACGGGACTTTGATATCAAAGAGAACCCGGGCGGTTGATTGTCAAGCCGACGCATTAAGATCGATCTCTGCATCAAGCAGCGCCGACAGGCACGCGGGGTGCTGGGCTGGGTTCTTGAGCATCGCGGTGGCATTCTCAGATTGCAAGGGCTTGCTAAAGAACCAGCCTTGTGCGTACTGGCACGAAAGGGCTTGAAGCGTCGCGATTTCATGCGGCGATGTGATGCCCTCGGCGACCACACTGAGTTTTAAGTGCTCAGCCAGCTGGGTGATCGTCGAGATGATCGCGCTCGAGCGATGCGTCTTGTTGGTTTGCATCGCTTCGCGAGCATCTTCAAGGAAGGTGCGGTCGATCTTGAGCGTGTCGAAAGGCAGCTTGTGCAAAACGCTGAGTGACGAATAGCCCGTACCAAAATCGTCAAGTGCAAGACCCAGCCCGAGTTCTTTGAGTTGTGTGAGTCGCTGGGCCATGAAGTCCAGGTCGTTCATTACTGCGGTTTCGGTCAGCTCGATGCGCAGCTTTTCTGCGTCTAAGCCGTGCTGTTTGAGTTGATCTTCAAACAGTTCGACGAGGTCGGACTCATAGAGCTGGACGCGCGAGAGGTTGATGTTGAGGAACGGGTCGTTGAGGCCCATTGCCTTCCATTCGGCGAGCTGTTGGCAGGCCTGCATGATGACCCATCGGCCAATCGACCCGATGACATTGATGCTCTCCGCGATCGGGATGAACACTGCGGGGGAGACCTCGCCGTGCTGCGGGTGTGTCCAGCGGATCAGTGCTTCGAAGCCAGCTGGCCGGCCGGTTTGCAGGTCCATGATGGGCTCATAGACAAGCGAGAATTGGTCGTGGCTCAGCGCGTGTTGGAGGTCTTGCTCCATCCGGATACGTTGGATGAGTTTGTCCTGCATGCACTGATCGAAGAGCACGTAACGGGCCTTGCCGTTCTGCTTAGCGATATAGAGAGCACTGTCGGCATCGCGCAAGATGTCCTCAGCCTGCTCGTACTCGCCGTGGTTAATCGCGATGCCGATACTTGCCGTCGAGGTTACATCTTGACCCGCGATTTGATGCGGTTCTTTGAAGACATTAAGCAGGCGTCGTGCAACGATTAGTGCGTCTTCTTTGGTATGGATGCCATCGAGTAGCACGACGAACTCGTCGCCACCCAGCCTAGCAGGTAGGCACGCCCCGGCGTTGCTGGTGAACGTGTCACCATCGCGCAGATTTTCGTTGAGCCGCTTCGCAATGCCGATGAGCAGTTGATCGCCTGCTTCATGGCCGAGCGTGTCGTTGACGTTTTTGAAACGGTCGAAGTCGAGGAACAGCAGTGCGGAGTTGTGCCCCGGTGTTCGTCGGCATCTCTGTAGCGAAGTGTCCACATGCTCTATCAGAGCTTTGCGGTTAGGCAGGCCGGTGAGCTCGTCGTGGTACGCAATGTGCTTGAGTTGTTGACGGTTCCGCTGCGACTCGGTGTTGTCGAGGAACGTGACCGCGATACCGTCTGCTAGGGGCACCATCGCCACGATG
>JBGCDC010000370.1:0-6743 GCA_045105055.1 Phycisphaeraceae bacterium
CTCGGGCATCCCGATGCGGTGGACGATGTCGTAGCACGAGGCGGCGACGGTGAGCGCACGCGGGTCGGCGTTGCGGATGTCTTCGCTGGCGAGGATCGCGATCCGCCGAGCGATGAGCATCGGGTCTTCACCAGCGTGGATCGTCTTGGCCAGCCAATAGATCGCGGCGTCCGGGTCGCTGCCACGAACCGGCTTGATGTACGCACTGATCGCATCGTGATGCCCGCCACCATCGCGGTCGTAAGCGATCGCTTTTTGCTGGATCGATTGCTCGGCGACATGGAGCGTGATGTGCAGCCGGGGATTGGCGGTTGGGGATTGGGAGTTAGGGTCTGGTACTTTGCTTTGCTCCGAGAGCACCGCGATCTCTAGTGCGGCGAGGGCTCGGCGTGCGTCGCCGTCGCATATGGTTGCCCAGTGCCCGATGGCTTCGTTGTCGATGGCGATGTTGAGGTGGCCGTAGCCTTGGTCTTCATCGGCAATCGCTCGGCGGACGAGGCTCGATATGTCGTCCTCTGCCAGCGGTTCAAACTGAAAAATCTGGCTACGGCTGACCAGCGCATTATTCACCGCAAAGAACGGGTTCTCTGTCGTCGCGCCGATGAGCGTGATGATGCCGCGCTCGACATCGCCGAGTAGGACATCCTGTTGCGCGCGGTTGAAGCGATGGATCTCATCGAGGAAAAAAATCGTGCGTTTGCCTTCGTGCTCAAGACGTTTGCGGGCGTGGTCGAGGACGTGCCGGACGTCTTTGACGCCGACGGCCGCGGCGTTGCCCCGGTCGAAGTGCCGCTTGGTGTAATTGGCGATCAGCTCCGCGAGCGTTGTCTTGCCCGTGCCAGGGGGGCCATAGAAAAGAACGGAAGTGAGCTGATCCGCTTCGAGCATTCGGCGGAGCAGTTTGCCTTCGCCTAGGAAGTGCTGTTGGCCTGCAAAATCATCGAGCGATCGCGGACGCATGCGCGCGGCTAGGGGCTGCGCTTGGCTAACTTTCAGATCGCGTTTTTCCTGCCAAAGGTCGGACATGGGAACATTGTAGACTGGTGGGATGGACGAGCCGATCTCTGATTTGCCGGTGATGTTGACGGTGCGTGGGAGCCGGTGTTTGGTCGTCGGCGCAGGCGGGGTCGGGGTACGTCGCGCCAAGCTGTTGGCAGAGGCTGGGGCTCATGTCGTCATCGTCGCGCCGCAGGTGCATCCCTCCGCTCGGCTGATCGCCGCAGAGATTCGTGAGCGCGGCTTTGAGCCAAGTGATTTGGATGATGTTCTTCTCGCAGTCGCTGCGACGAGCGTCTGGCAGGTGAACCAAGCCATCTCTGACGCTGCGAATGAGCGGGGCGTCCTCGTCAACCGCTCGGACCAAGCGGCCCTAGGCAACCTCACCTTCATGACCAGCCACCGCGACGGCCCGCTCACCGTCGCGGTCCATACCGGCGGGGCCTCTGCGAGCGCGGCCACGCGGATTCGTTCCTTACTTGTTGAATCAATCGACCCGATCTGGGGTGAACTGCTCACACACGCGCTGCCCGCTCGACAGCGAATACAGGCCGCTATCAGCGATCCGGCGAAGCGCACCGCGCTGCTGCGTCGTCTTACCGATGACCACGCGATCGCCACGCTCAGAGCCGAGGGCGAAGCCGGGCTAAAGAGCCTTTACGACGATATGATGAGGGACTTGCCCCAAGCCTAGGCCGACCCCTTTAGCCCCATCACCATGCCCGAATTGGCCACCAGTCTTTCGCTGATCCTTGCCACGCTCGCCTCCATTGCGGCGATCGTGCTTGCTATCCGCCGCGTCAGACAGGCCGAGGCAAACGCCGACCCGCTTTGGCCGATCCAAGCGCTGCTTGGTCTTGTCACACTGTTGTGCCTAGGGGCGTTTGTCTACCGCGTCGTCATCGTTCACAAAGCATGGGTGCCGGTGCAGGCTCACGTCGACGGCCTACTGCTCATCGGCCTGCTGCTCGCACCGTCGATCCTCTACATCCAATCGCGCCCCCGGCTCTTTGGCTTCTCGCTCTTTGCGATTCCATTGCTCGCCTTAATCCTCGCGTGGGGCGTCTGCGCGACGTTGTGGACATACCGGCCGTTTAGCCTCGATACTTTTGCTCCAGCGTGGACCGTCTTCCACCTCACGGTGACTTATGTCGGGCTGTTGAGCTGCGCGATGGGTGCCGCGGGCGGGGCGATGTACCTCTTCGTGCAGGGGCGACTCAAAGCCAAGGCCGGGCTAGGGCAAGTCACCCCCATGGCCAGCCTCGAAACACTCGAGACATTAATCATCCGCGCGGCGACGCTCGGCTTCGTATTGCTCACGCTCTCGCTGATCAGCGGGCTCGTGATGGTGACGAACTCTATCGAAGCGACCTCATTGGGTAAGGCATGGTGGTCGTCGCCGAAAGTCTGGCTCGCCGTTGCAGCGTGGATTGTCTACGCGATCTTGATTAACGTGCGATCTTTTAGCACCGTGCGTGGCCGACGCGCCGCGTGGCTTGCGATCGCGGGCCTTGTGCTCGTACTCGCAACCTATGGCGCTGTCGAGGCAATCGACCGAACGCAGCGGGGCGATACACCAGGCGACACGCAAGTACAGGAGGCCGACTGATGCGCCTCCTCATGCTCGGCTTCAACCACCGCACTGCGCCGCTCGAATTGCGCGAAGCACTTGCGTTTGACAATGAGCGCGCTGCAGCAGCGTTGCGTGAGCTCAGACAAGCCTACCCTACAAGTGAATTCGCACTCATCTCGACGTGCAACCGCACCGAATTTTACGTCGCTCGCCCGGCTCATAATCCACCGACGACCGAACAGCTCCGCGACTTCATCACGCAGCACACCGAGGCCGAGCCCGATGCGCTGCAAGCCGCTTCGATCCATCGTGAACAAGAAGAAGCCGCGACGCACCTCTTCCGCGTCACCGCGGGCCTTGACTCGATGGTGCTCGGCGAGCCGCAGGTGCTAGGCCAAGTTAAACGGGCCTACGAACTCGCTGGTGATTGCGACGCCGTCGGCCCGGTCTTGCACCGCCTGTTCCAAGGTGCAATCACCGCGTCCAAAAGCGTTCGCCGACAAACCGGCATCGACCAGGGACGCACGTCAGTGAGCTCCGTCGCCGTTGCTTTTGCGAAAAACATCTTCGACCACTTCGGCGATAAGACCGTACTCGCCATCGGGGCTGGCGAGATGATCAAGGCCTCGCTCGCCTCGCTGCGACGTGAAAACCCTAAACGCCTGCTGCTCATCAACCGCACCCAGCAGCGTGCGACCGATCTCGCCAACCAACTCGAACTCACCGGCAGCGACCACGGCGCACGCTCTTGGGACGACATGGATGCGCTACTCGTCGAGGCGGACATCGTCGTGAGCTGCACCGGCGCGACCGAGCCGATTGTCTCTGAGGAGCGATTCAAGCCGCTACTGAAAAAGCGACGTGGCCGCCCACTCTTCATGCTCGACTTGGCGGTGCCGCGCGATCTGGATCCGAAGATCGGCTCGCTGCGTAATGTGTATCTATACAACTTGGACGACCTGCAGCAGTCGGTCCAAGCTACGGAGTCAGATCGGCGTGATTTGGTCAAAGACGCCGAGGAACTTTTACGAGGACACATCGATCGCTGCATGGGTGAGATCCGCCACCGCGACGTGGGCCGACTGGTTAAGCAGCTCCGCCAACGCCTGCACGACATCGCAGAAGAGGAGCAGGGCCGAACCGCGAAGAAGATCGCTTCGCTCAATGGTGACAGCACCGAGCAGGCCGTCGAAGACCTTCTCGCCCAGCACAATCACCGCCTAGTCAACAAGATCCTGCACCTGCCGCTGAGCCAGCTGGACCGGTCGGACCCCGACGCGAAGATGGGTTTTTATGCCGCAGCACTGCGTCGGCTGTTCGATCTGAAGGACCAATCGGATATGCCCGCGGAAGACGAATCTCCCGGAACTTGACCCCATCGCCGGTTTTTGCGACAATACTCGGCTCGACTAAACTCCCCACCGACACCACTGAGGTGCCTCATGGCAGACATCACCCCCGGCAGCACCGTTAACATCAAGATCGTCAAGACCCCGACCAACGCGTCGGCCCGAAAGACGCTCGTCCGACTACTCTCCAAAGACGCCGAAGTCATCGCTGAGAACAAGCGACACAAGCGCGTCCGCAAGTCCAACCAGACCCACTCGCCCCGTGGTGGTCGTTGGCGTATCTGGGAAGGCCGACTCGCCAAGCAGCACCCTATCAAGGGTGACATCGGCGAAGTAGGCACGATCCTCGCCTCCCCCGACGTCGTGACCGACCTAAAAAGTGTCGAGCGATTTGTCGAAGTCTCGGCAGCTTAAGCGAGCCTAGCACATCATCGAAATCTAAAAATAACCCCCATCGCAAGATGGGGGTTATTCATTGGTGACACAAACGAGGATGGCGACCTTAGTCCAACTCTTTAATCTTGATATTCCTAAACCAAGACTGTTGCCCATGGTCTTGTAGTGCGATGTAGCCCTTCAGCGGGCGATCTTTCATCGCGCCTTTATCTTGCTGGATGTTGATGATTTCTTCGCCGTTGAGCACGACGGTGATGTTCTGGCCGTTGCAGGTCAGCACCATCTTGTTCCACTCGCCCACTGGCTTGGACATATTCTTACTTGCGGCTTGCGTGCGGATGATGCCGCCGTGGTCGTGGTGACTCATTTTGTCATCAGGCTTACCAAGGCTGTCGAGGATTTGGCACTCGATCCCCTTCGTGACCGGATCAATCTTGTCCCAGTCTTCACCGGGGTCGGCGATGCGAAAGTGCAGACCGCTGTTGCCGTTCTTGGGCAGTTTGTACTCAACAGATAGGACGTAGTTTTCGTACTGCTTCGTCGTATAGAGGTAGTCCTTGTATCGCTTCCAGCCGTTCTTACCCTTCATGGGTTGGATCTCGAGCAAGCCATCTTCGCCGACGACCCAGTTGCCCTCAGTTTTCCAACCGGCGAGGTCTTTACCGTTAAAGAGGTGGACGAAGCCGTCGTCGTCTTTCTCTGCCTTGGCGTGGTTATCCGCAGTCGCGATGGAGATCGCGAAGACGGGAATCAAGAGTAGGGCGATCATGAGGCGGTAAGGCATTCGGTTCTCCGTTCAATTTTGTAGTCGTACTTGTTAAAGAAGGATTGCGTGTAGAGTTGGTTTGTTACAGGGAGCGTATGTTATTGAGTGATCATTACCCACAACGTGCCCCCAAGCAGGCAAGCCATGGCCTTATCTATTGACCACTCATTTCTTTAACGGTCGAACTGTGCGTCGAAGATCAGGTCGCTGGTCGGGAAGTCGACGCTACGTGTAAAGTCACACGCCTCGGCAGCGCCGTACTCGCGGTCCATCCGGCTGTCTTCCCACTCTACGGAGAGCGGGCCTTGGTAGCCGGTGTCGTTGAGCGCGACGATGATCTCTTCGAAGTTGATGTCGCCGTGGCCTAGGGAGCGGAAGTCCCAGTAGCGCCGCGGGTCGGCGAAGGTCGCATGACCACCGAAGACGCCGACGCTGCCGTCGCCATGGCCCCACCATGCATCCTTCATGTGCGCGTGGTAGATGCGGTCCTTGAATTCGTAGATGAACTTAACGTAGTCGACGCCTTGATAGCCTAGGTGCGAAGGGTCGTAGTTAAAGCCAAAACGCTTGTGGCCGTTAACCGCGTCGATCGCGCGCTGCGCGGTAGCGATGTCGAATGCGATCTCGGTGGGGTGGACCTCCAGCGCGAAGTTCACGTCTTCTTTGTCGAAGGCGGTCAGGATCGGGCCAAAGCGCTTGGCGAAGTCTTTGAACCCTTTGTCCCAATAGGCTTGGTCAGTGGGCGGGAAGGCGTAGATCGAGTGCCAGATCGAGCTGCCGGTGAAGCCGTTAACGACGGCGGGGAAGTCGTCGCCTTTGGCTCCGGCCTTCTTGCCTCGGCCGGGCTTGTTGTTCAGGAAGCGCCGGCAGGCCTTCGCACTCTTTGCCATCTTCTTGGCGGCACGTTTCCGCACGCCCTCGGGTTCGCCGTTGCCCCAGACGTCTTCGGGGAGGATCGATTTGTGTCGTTCATCGATCGGGTCGCAGATCGCTTGACCGACCAGGTGCATCGAGATGGCGTAGGACGTTAGGCCATGGTCGGATAGAACTTCCCATCGGCCCTTGCAGTATTTGTCAGAGGAGGCAGCTTGATCGACGTCGAAGTGGTCGCCCCAGCAGGCGAGCTCCAGGCCGTCGTAGCCGAACGATGCGGCCTTTTGACAGATGACTTCGAAGGGCAGGTCGGCCCACTGGCCGGTGAAAAGGGTGACGGGGCGTGGCATGCGGGCCTCCTTGTTAAGCGTGAGGATTCAGTTGAAAGTTGAATGATAATGTAGCGGAAGAAATGAGGTGCGACATAACTTGCGTAGTTGGCCGTGGGCAAGAGCGTTCGACATCGTAAGACGCAACCGCACATTGCTACCCGCGAATTTGATGTGACATTCCACAACGAATAATCAGTCGGCGCTCGTCGTCTGAATCACATCGCGCCCGGCATCCATCGCGATATTGGCGAGTTGATCGGCACGCTTATTTTTCTCGCGTCGCACATGTTCGATCGACCACTTGGGGAAACCAGCCAAACGCTCGCGAGCCGTCGCATACAGCGGCTTAAGGTTCACAGCCTTGACGCGGTACTCGCCCTTGATCTGCTTGACCATGAGCTCTGAGTCGCTACAGACGTGAATCGATTCGAAGCCAAGCTCGCTCGCCGCCTTGAGCG
>JBGCDC010000371.1:0-3402 GCA_045105055.1 Phycisphaeraceae bacterium
GTGGGGGCATAACCCCGGCTTCGAAGGCTATGGCCCAATTAGCATGATCACCGGGCAAGGCGCGTTGGCCTACGCATTGATGCAGCGCTGCGGCGTCAAGATCGATCGGGATCGACTCGATGCGGCGTACAACTTTTTGGATCGCGGCACCGCGGCGAATGGCTACGTTTGGTACGGCGATCAGCGCGGCGGCGGGCCCGACGCATGGGCAGATATGGGGCGGACCGGCGCGTCGGGGATCGCCTTTGCGATGAGCCCGTACAAAGAGAAAAAGTATGCTGAGCGAGCGCTGCTGCACTCGTTTGTGATTGCCAAGCACCCCGAGAGTTTTCCGGATACGCATGGCTCGCCAGTCATGGGCATGGGCTACGCGGCACTCGCAGCGAACCTCAACCCCAAGCACTTCCGCAGGCTCATGGACAAAAATCGCTGGTGGTTCACCATGGCCCAGTGCGGGGACGACGGCACGTTCTACTACCAACCCAACCGCGACAACGCGGGCTACGGCGGAGACGCACGGAAGACCGCGTCATGCGTTGTGGCCTTTATCTATTCGATCCCGAGGCAGAGCCTAGTGATCACGGGCCGAGAGGTGGCGAAGTCAGAGAACGAGGGTGACAAGAAAGACGCCAAGAAGGGTGACGAGCCAAAAGTGTCGGACGGTCCACGTTTGTCGCCAGGGCCTGCGACGCGTTGAAGGCGTTTCATCGCGAACGGCTTAGGCCCAGGGCTTTGATGGATAGGTATCAAAAAAGAGCTACGCGCGATCGTCTGTACATATCGGCGTCGGCTTGCTCAGCGCTTCCCCGCACTCGGGGCAGCTGGCTTGTTCCAAGCTGCCGCGCAGGTCGTAGCCACAGGACTTACACAGCCCGGGGGAGATCACTCGACGCGCAAGTAGATAGATGGACACTGCGGGCAAGATCAAGGTGTGTGGCGTGATGAACCAGAATGGTGCGACAACTGAGGTCAGCGTATCGACCTGTCCGTAGCCAAACCCCATGCGCCGCCAGTGGTAATTGTCGTAGTAGGTATCGCCGACATCCTGGTCGGTATACACCAGCCATTCAAAGTCCTGCTGATAGTGGTTGTTATCAATGAAAGGATGGAACAGGCCCTTTTCCGAGCACACGCCAACGATCTTTCCTTTCCAATAAAAGCCATACTCCGATCGCTGTTGGTAACTGCTATACCAAAGCCCGCCCGTGATAAAGAGTAGGCCAAGTGACATCAAGGCAGCCATGTGGATGATCCATCGTCGCATCATGAGGTATTGGTCGGACTAGGGCAGTCGGGAGAGCGGTTTAGGCCGGAAGTCTAAACACTTGAGTTGCGACTGGCTGCGGATGAGGAGTCGGCCGTCGGCGTAGGCCATGGGTGCCCAGATCATGTTGCGTTTTTGGTCAGCGGGGAATGCTTTGAAGGAGGCGAGTTCCTGATAGCCTTTTGCGTCGGCTTTGATGAGTCGGAGTGTGCCGTCTTCGCCGCCGAGGGTCAGCAGGTGCTGGCCCAGCGCGAGGATTGGGCCGCGGTTGATGTCGGGTTGGTTGTTGCTTATCCAGAGCAGTTCGCCGTTGGTATCGAAGCAGCCGAGGCCTTGCGCGTCTTTGCCGCGTTGGCGCAGATTTTCGTTGGTGTTTAGGTTGACGTAGAGATGTTCGCCGACGGGTAAGGCGGAGTGAATTTGTCCGCCGTGGGCGAGGTCGCGTTTAATTTCTTTTACTCCGAATACGACACCTTGCTTTTGTATTTCGATCAGGGCCGAGCCGCTGTCGTAGCCCGCCGTGATGAAGAGCTTGTTGTCGCCGACGACGGCGGGCGTGGGGATCGCGCGTTTCACGGGGATGTTGTCGTAGGCCCAGAGGATGTCGCCGGTCTTGGGGTTCAGGCCTGTGACTTGCGTAGAGGTGAAGGTGATGAGCATGTCAGTGCCCGCGAGTCTGACTTGGCGAGGTGAAGCGTAGCCCTCTCGGCCGATGCTCTTGGATTGCCAGGCAACCTCGCCGGTGCCTTGATTCAGCGCGACGAGCCCGGCGTCGTCGGTCATAGGCTGAACGATGATGAGGTTGCCGACGAGCAGCGGCGACTGGCTCCAGCCCCACTTGGGCGGGGCGGCGTGGAAGTCATCCATGTGCTTTTGCCAGAGGATCTCGCCTTTGACAACGTCGAAGCAAGTGATGTGTCCCAGCGGACCGACGGTATAGGCACGCGGGCCTGCAGGGCCGTCGCCTAGAGTCGGGGTCGAACGTGCACCGTCGTAGCTGAGTCGGCCAGGCGCGTCGTAGTCGATGGCCCAATTTTTTTTGCCGGTGTGCAGGTTGATCGCGCGGAAGCGGTCGCCCTTGATGCCATTTCGGTCCAAGAGATAGACGGTGTCGCCTACGACGGCTGCGCCGCCGAAGCCCGGCGCGACGTCTTGAGTCCACACGACGGTCGGTCCGGCGTCAGGCCAGTCGGTGAGAATCTCGGCATTGGGCACGACGCCGTCACGGTTTGGGCCTTGGAACTCAGGCCAATCACCAGCAAAAGCAGGTTGCAAGAGAATCAAGAAGGCGGCAGCGAGCGCGAGGGCGCATCGAACGGAAAGCGTCAGTAGATTTTTCATATACATGCCTATACGTTGGGGACGGCTTGGCGGTTGTCCGCCTGCTCTGTTTTTAGGAGCATATCGGGAACCCGCCCCGCGAGACAGCGTCTAACGTTAGGTATTTACACTCCCCAAAGAGGTCTTGAGATGAATCGAATGTATTTAGTAGTTGGTTTGATCGCATTGATGTTGCTGCCGATGGCGATGAGCTATGCGGCAGGGCCCGAAGCGAATCCGGGGGCGAACCAGAAGCCCGAGCCGAAATGGAAGGCGGATGCTCGTAAGCAACTAGAAAAGGCCTATCCGAAGGCTGAAGACGGGATGGTGCGGTACGTGCTTTTCCTAGAGCCGAAGGCCGATGAGAGCCGGTTCCAGTTGGAGTTGGTCGTGGGCAAGGTGGTCGAGACGGACGGCGTCAACCGCGTAGGCTTTGGCGGCAAGGTTGAGAAAGAAACCGTCAAAGGGTGGGGATACACGAAGTACGTCGCGCCAAAGGATGCTTTCGAGAACATGTTCAGCACGCGGATCGGCGTCCCGCCCGGCACGCCAAAGGTCAAGCAGTTCGTCACGCTCGGCGGCGGGCCGATGCTAGTGCGCTACAACAGCAAGCTACCCATCGTGGTCTACGTCCCCGCAGGCGGCGAGGTGCGCTACCGCATCTGGGAAGCGCCGCCACAAGCCACGCCGATGCTGCCGGGGTGAGCGGATAAATCTTCCTGAATAACGTTAGAGCAGTATGCGTGATTTCTGTCCTTGCTGTCTTAGCTCCCTCTCCCCTTGGGGAGAGGGCTGGGGTGAGGGGACAGCGTTCGATT
>JBGCDC010000372.1:0-2978 GCA_045105055.1 Phycisphaeraceae bacterium
GGCGAGATGGACGCGGATCAACTCTGGGACACCACGATGAACCCAGAGAACCGCGTGCTCCTACGGGTCACGTGGGATGCAGCGAGTGAAGCAGAGAAGCTCTTCTCTATCTTGATGGGCGACGATGTCGAGCCTCGGCGAAAGTACATCGAAGACCACGCGCTAGAAGTGAAAAACCTCGACGTGTAGTCCCTCTTCTGCACAAACAGCCAAATGCAATTCGGCGTGACATGAAAGGCTACTGCAGATGTCCAACGACCCAACTCAGCCAAGGCAACCCAATCAACCCGGCCAGCCACAGACCTACTACTACCAACCCCAACCGACCAACGGGCTCGGTATTGCGGGCTTTGTCATCTCATTGTCGGGGATGATTGTTTGTATGGGATTGATCTGCCCGCTCGGTCTCTTGCTCTCACTAATCGCACTGACCAAAGAACCGCGTGGGTTCGCCATCGCGGGGAGTATCATCGGGCTGCTCGGCTCGATCCTCGGCACGCTAACGGCTCTAATGGTCACCGGCGTGATTGGCTCGGGACTCTTTTGGGGTTCGTTCTCGATGAACTTGCAAACCTCGATGACTATCGACAGCGCGAGCTACGACATCGACAACCACTTCGCCAATAACAACAATACGATTCCCGACGAGCCCACCGGCAATACGATTATCAGCGGCTATACCGACGAGTGGAACAACTTCCTCAAGTACGAGCCGACCCAAGGCTCAACGACCGACTACACGATCACCAGTGCCGGGCCCGATGGTCTCTTCGCCACAAGTGACGACGTCATGCAGTACTACACCGCAAGCAATTGGTCGTCGCAAGCCTTCGCCGATATACCCGAAGACGAAGTAGATGGGGATCAGATCGAAGCCGCCTTTAACCTCGCCGCCAAGAAGATCGTCGAGTCCTTCCCCGCCGAAGCCGCACTACCGACGGCCGACCAAGTCGCTCAAAACGCGGGCACCCTCGTCGATGCTTGGCTGACGCCGATGAACTACAGCCCGACGGACAACCCGCCGTACTACCGACTCGAATCCGCTGGGCCCGACCAGCAATGGGGCACAAAAGACGACCTCACCCGAAGCTTTTATTTCGCGCCGACCGGCGACTCCGACGGCCCGCTCTAATCGCGTGTCTATGATGCACTCTATGGACCGCGACACCGACCCAACCTCTTCGCCCCGCAAGCGCCCCTCGCGTTTTTGGTACCTGTTGTCCGCAGTTGTGCTGCTCGCCTCGGCCGCGTTATTCGCGTTGGTTATCATCAATAAATCTCGGGCACTACACGATCGCATCGAGCCTTTGCCGCGATTTGTCGGGCCGACCGATGAGGCTGGTTTTGTGATGACTGTTATGGAGCCGGGCAAGCAGAACATCTTCTACGAAAATTTGGGCACGCTTGGCGACCAATCCTTCGACACCCCGCGCCGACAAGTCTGGACCACCTTCGACGCCCCGGCCATGACCTGTGTCGTCACGCATATCGAAAGCGGTGAAGTCGCTGAGGTCCGCATGCCCGGTACCGCCGAGTCACCAGACAAACGCGAGATCACCAAAGACCTGATCGTCGCATACGACTTCAACGGCCGACAAGGCCACAGCGCCTGGGTCTTTGAAGCAGACCAAGTCGGCGAGTACCGCATCGTGCTGAAATACGACGAGGCCGTTTACCGAAAGCCCAGCGAAGTCGATATCCCCGCAGAACTCACCAAAGCTGAGAAGCGCACCATGAACAGCACGGAAGGCGCTGCCTATGAGCAGGCCCGACGTGAGATTATCGAGCAAGCCGCGCTGGCCGAGCTCGAACCGATCGACGTGCTCTTCGCCGTGGGGCCCGACCCGACCGTGGGTAGTTTCTTTGAAGTGATCGGCCTCAAAGGCGCAGCGACAGTGCTCGCCTTCGGATTTACTTTTGCAGCTCTCACCTCGCTCGTCACACTCATGCTGCGCGGCGGCCACGTGACACCACGAGGTGAAATGGAACATGTCCAACGCCTTGGCAAAGGCTAAGCGTCGCAGACTCAATGCGATAGAACTTGGCCACGCTCAGTCAACTTCTCTTCCAGCTTTCCATACTCGACAGACTGTACCGAGATATTTTCATCGATCGCGATGACGGCTGCTGTCGCGGCGCTCTCGCCAAGGATCATGAAGACCGGCTCCATACGGATCGACCCAAAGGCGATGTGCGTCGCGGAAAGCGCCCAAGGCACCAGTAGATTTTCGCACTCATCCGCTTTGGGAACGAGCGAGCGATAGCTGATGCCGTAAGCCTTCCCGCCCAAATGGCTCTGAATATCGCCTTCATTCTTAACCATGCCGTTGTGAAGCACGCGCTGCGTGTTATGTGAATCAAGCGTGTACGCACCCATACCGACAGGATCATCAACCGGGATCGTCCGCTTGCAGTGGTCCTCCGTCATGACGAAGTTCGATCGCATCCGACGGGCCTCGCGAACGTACAGGTTGTAAGGCCAGTTGCCGTTATCCACGAATTCGTCCTTGGGCAGCCCCCACTTGCTGTAGGCCTTGCGAATTTGCTCAGGCACACGCGGGTGGTTCTGCACCGTCCAGACAAGGCCGAGTTGCCAATCTTTATGCATCGCAGCAAGCACTTCGCGCTCGCGGTGTTTAAGCGTTGCCCAGTTCCAATTATCGCCGTAGTTCATGCCGATGAAATCAGTGCTGATCCCGCCGGTGTTATTCGAGTCGGTCTTGCGGTTGGGCATGGGCGACGTTTTGAAGAAGCCCCACTTCTGCCCTGCTTCAATTGCGCGGAAGACTAGTTCGTAGTCTGCCTCGTCATAACCCGCAGGCTTCTCGATCTTGATGCGGTTCTCGGGCGCATCCGTGAGCACCATGCGGTAGCAGTAGGCTTGGAACCGGTGATCCCCTTCACCTTTCTCACCGCCTAGATTTGCATTCACGCCAGGCAATAAACCGCTGCTCGGATCACCTTTGACAACGTACGGG
>JBGCDC010000373.1:0-6478 GCA_045105055.1 Phycisphaeraceae bacterium
TCGCAGTATTTTTTGAAATGTTCGTAGAAATTTTCGTGCTTGAAATACGGAAAACCACCCGTTCGCCGATTTAAGTGCAATATCGTCATATACATCTGGTCGGGGATAATGGTGTCAAATCGGCCCGAGTCAACCATGCGATAGGCATAATCAAGCATCTCTTCGACATCAGTATCTCGACGCAATAAATAGTCCCGGTAGTTGCCATAGAGCCCGGGTAGCACCAAGCCGTCGATCCCATTACCTTTCTCAAACCATTTCTTTGCCGCCTTCTGCGATATAGCCATCGATAGATTCATCGCAAAAAATGCAGCGTGCGGGCGCTCCGGGTGCATGTCCCACGCTTGATTCAAAATTGCCAAAGATGACTCTTGATGCTCTTGATACGTCAAGCCGTAATATTTGCCGTCCGCGTCTGGCCTGCCCCAACCACGCTGAATTTGGTACAGCATTTCATTGTGGTAGTAGGCCTGAAAGATCATCGCCACCCAAGCGTGTTTTATCTCGGGCCTCTCTAGCGTTCGGTCTAATAACGCGAACTCTCGATTGAAAAGATCGAACTTACTGTCGAAAGCATGCTGATCTAAACACCAGAAATACTTAAGATTTTCGAATAACGCCTGCTCATCCAGCCCTTTCGGCCGGACCTCACATCCTTCTGAGAGCAGGCCGTAGATGGTATCCACCATGATGCTGTGCTGTTCGAATGCTTCGGCGTGAGCGTCCTGTTTACTTTGAATATAGTCGCCACCAGTTGTCAAGAGAACGTGACGAAGGAAGGACCGTCCATAAATTTCTACATAGCGTGGATAGCCCTCAGTGATCAGGTGCTCGACCGGCTCACGGATCAGATCCGGGTCCACATCACATCTGTCTGTAAAATTAGACGAAGTCTTCGATGCGAAGTAAATATTACAGGCGATCAAAAACGATAACGGCTCGTGCTTCTCGTAGCGCTCGAGGAACATGCCGGCTATCGCGACGGACTCATCGGGCGACATTGGCTCATGAGGATTCTTCAAAAACTGACTACTCCAAGGTTTCGCCAAGTGACGGCAGAACTGGTCAATCACCGCCTCAGCGTCCTTGATGTACTGCTCGCTGTAGTCCGAATCTGCAAAGACCTGCTTATGAAGATTCACCCAGAAGTAGAAGTAATTCAGTTCGTACAACCGCTGAGTCATTTGCTTCACAGGTTCACGCGGCGTCGCCTCTTTGGGCATCGTTGCCAAGGTATCTTGCTCGGCTTGGATAGTAGAAACAAAGGTCATTAGAAAGAAACCGACCATCACGATCAGGGCCAAACGGCTTGGTATATTCCATCTTTTCGTTTTCATGCTGCTTCCCCAGTATTAGTGCATTATATCAGTTTACCCGCGCACACCGCTTTTGATAAAGAACTCCATCAACTCATGCCCGAATTCGACTTGTAGGTCGCAAGTCGCGGCGGCTTGTTCGGTGACGGGGCGTTCGACGACGCCGGCCATTTTGTAGCCGGTGATGACGAAGGGTACGGGCATCGTACTGTCGGTGCGGTCGTCGCTTGGCACAGCATACAGAGGCGTGGCCATTAAACGATGCTCGCCCCGCGCGGCGAGCGCGTGTTCCATGGGTTGCAAGACGTGCTCGTCGATCACATGGATCGCTTCGACCTTGTCGGATACGTTGCCATCTAGCCCGGCTAAGGCAGGCGCGTCCGCGTGGATGATCACGACATCGTAAGCCTCTACCGCTTCGACACTGTCGCTACTCAACTTAATCAAGCCGCCCTCGACCGACTCCCCAACAGGCGGGTCGATCACATCCAGCCCGGCAAGCTGCGCCAGCCCACGTACCGCGGGGTCTCGGCTAATCATCACCGCCGACTTACCGAAACGCTCAGGCCAAGGCTTTAGCTTGGGCAACTGCCCCAGCGCCCAAGGCCAAAGGTGCGTCACCGGCGTCTCGTCCATTTCGAGTCGCGCTTGATTGATCTCATGGCTCTCTAGCGCAACCGCGCTCTGCGCAATGAGTTGTTGCAGTCGCTCGCCGGGCGCATCGCCGAGGGGCAGGTATTCACGGATCGATCGGTTCATGACCACGCTTGGCGGCGCGCTGACCACAGGCGACCAATCACGAAAGCCGTCGCCTCCCTTGGCGTGATCGATGAGGATGTGCATCGCACCTGGGCCGGGGTGTACAACGACGCCGGGTAACTCGAGTTGTGGCAAGAGGTCTTGCAGCAGCGTCTGAGCTTCTGCCGTGGGCAGCGCATCATCGTCGTATGCCACAAGATCACCAGCCGGTGCCGCGATGAGTGACAGGTGCATCGCCCATGCGTCACCAGGCACGTCGATGCCCAAACCTGTCGCGGTCAGTGGTGCTCGGCCGGTATACCTTTTCAGCGGGTCATAGCCGAGCAGCGACATGATCGCGGCGTCTGCGCCGGGCTCGATCGATTCGGGCAGCATGTGTGCTTGGCCAAGCCGGCCAATTTGCCCCATGCGTGATAGTGCCGGGGCCTTGACCGCCTGCAACGGCGTCTTGCCGCCCAGAGACTCTGCAGCCCGATCCGCCGCACCACCCATGATCACGATCGCGTACTTCATAACCGCCTTATTGCTTGCCGTTACTCGTCGCAAACAAACGACAAGAGCTCATCTGCGCAACTACTCCGCACGGAAGTAATCCCGTACGCCTTCGACCACCTCGTCTTGCTGCGCGTTGGTCATCTCGGGGAAGATCGGCAGTGCTAAGACTTCGGTCGCCGCCTTCTCTGCCACGGGGAACTCACCCTCGCGGTAGCCCAAGTGCGCGAAGCACTCGAGCAGGTGCAGCGGCACGGGGTAGTAGACCCGTGACTCGATGCCGCACGCATCGAGGTGTGCCATGAGCGCGTCGCGTCCGCCGGAGCGCACGCGGATGATGTAGTGGTTGTACGTGTGGTATCGCTTGTCGGCTTCGACTGGCGTGGAGACCTGCAGATCTTCGAGGTGGCGGTTGTAGCGGTCGGCCAGCTCCCGTCGCCGAACGATTTGTTCGTCTAAGTGCGGCAGCTTGATGGATAAGGCCTTGGCCTGGATTGCATCGATACGGAAGTTGCCGCCAAGATGTTTTACGCGGTAGCCAGGCTCTAGGCCGTGGACGCGCATCTTGCGGACCTTCGCAGCAAACTCGGTGTCGTTGGTAACCACCGCGCCCGCGTCGCCGATGGCCGCGAGGTTCTTGGTAGGGAAGAAGCTGAAGATGCCCGCGTCGCCGACCGACCCGGCCTTAGCGTCGTCGAATTTTGCACCGATGGCTTGGTCGCCGTCTTCGAGCACCTTGATGCCACGGTCCCGGGCCAAGTCCATGATCGCGTCCATCTTCGCCATCTGGCCATAAAGGTGGACAGGGACGATGGCCTTGGTCTTGTCGGTGATGCAGGCTTCCAACGACTCTATCGCGACGTTGTAGACCCGGGGGTTCACATCGCAGAACACAGGCGTCGCGCCGAGGCGTGCGATGCTGCCGGCCGTGTGGACGTAGGACAGAGGCGACGTGATCACCTCGTCGCCCGGGCCCACGCCAAGTGCCATCAGCGTCAGCATCAGCGCATCAGTACCCGAGCCCACGCCGATCGCATGCTCTACACCGCAGTACGCGGCAAGCTCTTTTTCAAACTCGGCCACGGAGGGCCCGAGTATAAATTGGCCCGAGCCAGAGATCTCCGCAAAGGCGGCGCGGAAGTCCGCGAGGTGGGGCTGGTTGTTTTCAGTCAATCCGTAGAGGGGAACGGCCATCGTGTCGACTCATCCTTGAGGAATTTACAACCCATAAGCATACCAACGCGATGCGCGTGTGTGTTACGATCTGTGATGTTACGTCTTAACCACAGGGCCCATTGATGGAAGCATCGAATAGCGAGCGAGTGATCTGTCCGAACTGCCGCAAGCCTTACCGCTGGCAGGCAACGCTGGCTGGGCGGACCATCCCTTGCAAGGAATGCGACACTGAGTTCATCATTCCTGACCAACCGGGCCTCGGCTTGACCGTCGCGAAGCAGCCCGTTGTGAAGGAAGAAGATTTGTATGAGCTCGCTTCGGATCCGGACGAGGAACTGGAACTGCCACCTGCGCACAAAACCCCGCCCAAACCTCCGATTCAGGACCATGAGCCCTCTCCCTCGACCCCAACCGACTCCGACAAAGAAGACGCCCCCTCCGAGCCGAACATTCATATCAGCGAGGCCGCGAAAGCCTCTCGCCGTGAACAGCAACGCATCGCTGCAGCAGAGCAAGAAGCCGAGCGAACATGGCGCGACCACAAAGGGCTCATCACCCTCGCGTCGATCGTCGGCCTCTTCGTCATCATCTACTTAGCGATGCTGTACTTCTCATAACGTACCGATGCACAAGCATTGCATAATCGCTTTCAAGTCCGCGACCAGCGCATCACGAT
The DNA here is from genome assembly GCA_045105055.1 of Phycisphaeraceae bacterium. Lineage (GTDB taxonomy): Bacteria > Planctomycetota > Phycisphaerae > Phycisphaerales > Phycisphaeraceae > JAHQVV01. The sequence goes on from JBGCDC010000373.1 coordinate 4,420, forward strand.
AGACACACCCTCTTCTCTCCGGCTGACAGAACATGAGCGAATCCAAACAACGCGTCACCTGTCCCGGGTGCGACAAAGGCTATCGCTGGCAGGCGTCATTGATCGGCCGACGCGTCCCCTGCAAACAATGCGGCACCGAGTTCCGCGTCCCCGACGCACCGGGCATCGGCATCACGCACCAGCCCGACTCTATCGCTGAAGACGGCACCTACGACCTTGATTTCGACGCAGTCGCGGACATGCCCGCCAGCCCTGCGAACCACGCGGTTCCAGCCACCAATGGAAAGTGCCCGAGCTGTAACAGCCCTGTCCGGGAAGGCGCGATGCTCTGCCTGAATTGCGGTTTCAATATGGCTGAGGGGAAAAAGATTGAAGCCCCAAAAGTAACCGCTATGCCCGTGGCTGAAAAGAAGGCAATGCGCCGAGAACTAGCGGGAATGAAGTGGGTGCGTATCGGGCTTTGGTTGAACCTGATCTCGATCTTGCTTGTGATGGCGATTGTGCCAGTCCCCATTGCAGCAGCGCTCATGGGGATTAACTTCTATCTCGTCATCGAGATCATCGCCTACAGTTCACTGACCATCGGAACGCTCGGCTCACTGCTCTGCCTCACCGCACCCAAAGAAAGTGGCGGCAGGCCCATCCTTTTAATTTCCATGGCACTGAGTATCGGCACCACCATCTGGTTGCTGATGATCGACTTCGGTCCACTCTCTGATGATTACGACTGGGCCATCGGAATAGTCAGCGACCTCGCAACGGTCCTATTTCTATATTTCTTTGTCGTTCTTGCTCGATATTTAGAATTCGATCAAATCACAGAGCGTGCCGAAAAAGTCTTCGGCCAATACATCGTAATTGTGCTCGGAGCATACCTACTCTTCATACCCTTCATCGGATGCATCGTTCTCATCCTACTACTCGCGCTAGTGATCTATACGCTATTCCTTTATATCGCCCTGCTGATCGATCTAAATAACGCGCTGACTTATCACATCGCAGAACAGTCAGAGTGACCATCAGGACGCCGCGACCGAAGCATGCGCTGTAACAGCAGTGATTTCGATCAGCTCTCACTTAAACGCTTGACCTTCTCGCCGCCGAGCAGATCGAACGACTCCGCGACAAGCTCGGGAATTACTTGCGCATAAGGCGAGTCCTTCACCGCTTCGGCGATCTTCGTGAGATCAATCTGGTCCTTTGAATTCACCGCGACGCCGGGAAACCAGTGCCCGCCGTTGCCCAGCAGGTTGAAACGCATCTTGCCGTAGTTATCCATGCCCCACCCCACCGCGAGGTGCCGCAGCCAGAGCATGACTTCGAGGTTAAGTCCGCCGGGCGTATCCTCAGGCTCGGGGAGTCCGGCGTTCATGCCCTCGGGATGATCGAGCCCGGTGCGTGCCCGCATCATCTCCATCAGCGTCGCATCGATCGGCGGGACCAACTCGGCGGTGCGGTCCATCAGTTCAACCGCTTCGATGTGAAGGTCGTAATCGCTCGGCCGAGCCGCGCCCAAACTCAGCGTGTGCACCTCGGGCCGAGCCAAGCACCAAAGATCATTGAACACCATGGGATGAATCGGCTCGCACGCCTGGGCCCAATCCTTCGGCGGATCGTAAAGCTTGCCGCCCTTATCAGAAGGACTAATGATAAATACGCCCATGTCCAGCCGATTCGCCACCGCGATCGCAGGCCAGTTACGGCGGAAGATGTAGTACCAGTGCACATTGATGTAATCAAAAGCGCTCGCAGCGTCCCGCGGGTCAGCGTTGATCGCTTCGAGAATAATGCGCAGCGGGCCATGCGTCGAGAAACCGACGTGCTTGCAGAGGCCCTTACTTTGTAACGCGCGAGCCGCATCTAGGCAGCCTCCTTCGCGGATAGATTGCTTCAGAGTTTCATCGTTGTTAATGCCGTGAATCGCGAGTAGATCGACATGGTCAAGATTGAGCCGATCGAGCGACTCCATGAAGTTCGCCGTGAATTTCTCAGGATCATCCTCCGGCCCAATCTTCGTCTGAACGATCAGCTCTTCACGCGGATAGTTCGGTAGCACGGT
>JBGCDC010000374.1:0-5426 GCA_045105055.1 Phycisphaeraceae bacterium
TTGACGCAGAAGCTGCTCGATCATCGGCCGGGCGGTGATCGCCAAGTCGTAATCTGGGTTTGAGCCCGGGGCATAAGCGCCAATATTCAAGAGGTCTTCGACCTCGTTGTAAGACGAGATCAATCGGTTGATCAGTTGTGCCGCTTGCTGGTGTTCATCGGTGGTTACATCGGACATGACGCGACTGATCGAGCCAAGCACATCCACCGCGGGAAAGTGCCCCTTCTCCGCAAGCTTCCGCGATAAGTGAACGTGGCCATCGAGCACACCTCGACAGGCATCGGCGATCGGCTCGGTCATGTCGTCGCCCTCAACGAGTACGGCATACAAACCCGTGATCGAGCCATGCTGCGTTCGACCTGCACGCTCTAAAATTCGTGGCAACATCGCAAAGACACTCGGCGGATACCCACGTGTCGCCGGTGGCTCACCCGCAGCCAAACCGATCTGTCGCTGAGCCTGGCAAAAGCGCGTCACCGAATCCATCAGGAGCAGCACATCCAAACCATCGTCGCGAAAGTGCTCCGCGATCGAAGACGCGACCGACGCCGCACGAACCCGCATCAAGGCAGACTCGTCACCCGTCGCGCAAATCACGACCGAACGAGCCAAGCCCGCAGGCCCAAGCACATTATCAATAAACTCGCGTACCTCTCGGCCTCGCTCGCCGATGAGCGCGATCACACTGACATCCGCTTCGGTCCGACGGGCCATCATGCCAAGCAAGGTCGACTTGCCGCAGCCTGGTCCAGCAAAGACACCCATCCGTTGCCCGCGTCCAAGCGTAGCCATCGCATCGACGGATCGCACCCCTGTCGCCAACGCCGTATCAATCAGCGGCCGATCTAGCGGGTCCACCGGGCGCGGCACCAACGGCCGAGGCACGGTATCCCGCAAAGGCCCAAGCCCATCGATCGGCTCACCCATCCCGTTAAGCACTCGGCCAAGCAGCGCGTTACCCACTCGCACACTGCGTTGATGCTGCCCCGCCGTCACACGATCGCCCGGCCCAACGCCTGCCAGCGAGTGCAACGGCATGATGACAGCTTCGTCGCCGTCAAAGCCGATCACTTCCGCCTCGATCGATCGCCCCCGACCGCGCCCCGCTGCGATGGTGAGTTGCGTTCCGACAGGCGTGGGCATCGCCGAGACCTTCGCCGCCATGCCACGTACTTCGCGCACCGAGCCACTAAGCTCGACGGTGACAGCTTGATCGATCATTTCTAATTGGTCAGTGAGCAAGCCCAACGCTACACCTCGGTTTCGGGTTCTTCGGGTGACTCCGCGTCGCCAGCGTCTTGCGTCTGTATCAAACCTTGATCGGTGATTTCGTAAACAGGCGGCGTCGGTACGGGTTGAACGACTGGCTCGACCACTTCTCTCGCCGCGGCATCTGCCACGCCCTGCATATCGACTACTGCTTCATTTTCTTGGGCAGATAGATCAGCTAGTGTGGCAGTCGGCTCGGTAGGCGGCTCTTCAATCTCCTCTTGTGGAGGTTCAGGAAGAATCAGATCCACAAGACGTTGCAACTGACGCTCGACCGTGGCATCGACTCGACCCTGCCCAAACGCAACCACACAACCACCCGGTGTAATCGATTCATCATCCACTAACTCGATGTGTTCGAGACTCGCTAATTCCCTTATTAAATCAGGCAACGCGTCTTCAAGGATCGGCCGATCGACCGGGTGTATACACACACTCGCGTCGTGTGCCGAGAGCACAAGTGACAGGGCCTGCGCCGCCTGCTCAACTACAACCGTTTCGTCGACTTCGATCACGCGGTGTACGATTTTTTCTGCTGCGGATAAGGCAAACGCGAGTACCGCTTGGCGTGCTTCACGCTCCATGTCGGTACGTTGCTGCTCCCAATCAGTTGCAACCTGCGACCACGCGGCGGTGAGCTGTCGTAACTGCTCGGCCGACTCGGCCAAGGCTTCCGCTCGGCCTTGCTCGCGGCCTTCCGCGGAACCTTTCTCCAAGCCGGCCGAGTAGCCTTGCTTCTCCGCTTGGTCATGCAGCTCATCAGCGAGCGCCTCGGATTTAGCCTGCGCGTCGGCGATAATCTTGGAGGCTTGTGTCTCGGCCGAGGCACGGATGCGCGCGGCTTGAGCGCCGATGTCGCCGAGGTCCAGCACGATCGCCTCGCGCATGGCTGGCGTGTTGTTGTGCTGTTTGAGGACGGGCATAGGCAGTCGCCTTGATAAGTGATTCGTTTAAACGATGAGGTCCTTGTCGCCGCCTCGGCCAGCGATGATGATCTCGCCAGCGTCTTCCAATCGGCGGACGATATCGACGATACGCTGCTGAGCCGCCTCGACATCTGCAACACGAACAGGACCCATGAACTCCATGTCCTCGGCAATAAGTGTCGCAGCACGCTCGGACATGTTCTTGAAGATCTTGTCGCGAAGCTCTTCGCTGGCGGTCTTGAGCGACAGAGCAAGTTCGTCGTTGTCGATTTCCTTGAGCACCGCTTGAATACCCTTGTCGTCGACGAGCAGGATGTCTTCGAAGACGAACATCAAGCGGCGGATCTCTTCGACCAAGTCCGGGTCTTCGGACTCTAGGCCTTCCATGATGCCCTTCTCTGTCGTGCGGTCCACGAGGTTGAGCATCTCGGCCACGGTCTCGACACCGCCGATCTTTTCGAACGATTGGTTGAGCATGTTGGCGAGACGGGCTTCGAGGCCCTTCTCGACTTCGCCGATGACTTCGGGGTTGGTCTGCTCCATATTCGCAACGCGCTTAACGACTTCGATCTGCTTCGGACCAGGCAATCCCGAGAGGATTTCCGAGGCCTTATGAAACGCGAGGTGCGAGACGATCAGCGCGATCGTTTGCGGGTGCTCGTCTTGAATAAACGTCAAGAGGTTTTGCGACTCGGCCTTCTGCAAAAACGCGAACGGCGTTTTGCGGACCTGCTGGCTGATCTGCTGAAGGATCCGCTCCGCATCACCCGCAGGCAACGACTGGAACAACAGCGAACGCGCGTATTCGAGTCCACCTTCACGCGCCCAGCTATGGGCAACGGCAAGATCGTAAAACTCTTGAAGAATTTTATCTCGCAGCTGTGGCGGGACGCCCCCGGTGGATGCGAGCTCGCGGGTGATCTCTTCGACGGTCCGCTCGGACATCTGCTTGAGTAGCAACGTCGCGGCGTCTTGCTCGAGCGCAAGCATCAGGATGGCCGCTTTCTGCGTGCCGGTCATCTCGTCGCTGGCTGATAATGCCTGGGTCATACTAAGTTCGTTTTAGCTTGTTTGTATCGATTAGTTGTGATCGTCTGCGACCCATCGGGTCAGTAGGCCACCGGCTTCTTCAGGGTTGGCACGGACCAAGTCACTGATCTGATCCGCAATCTGTCGAGCACGTAATTCATCTTCATCCAGCTCGACGCCCGCCAACGTGCTGTCCATCTCTTCGACCTCGCCCATAAGATCGTCATCCGTAGGCAACGTCGGCGGCACGCCTGCAAGCTCTTCGATGCTTGGCATGTCTTCCTTACGCGTCGCGCGCCGGACCATGTAGAACATCAGGCCGAAGGACATGACCGCGAGCCCCGCAAGGATGCCGTTCTGTGCCATGTCAGAAGACACAACGGTGCCGAGCCCACCAGAGACACCCGCAACGGCAGGCTCAAGGTAAGCTTGGTCGTAGACCATCTCGACGCTGATCTGCCCCGGCTGCATCTCTTCATCACTCGAGACGATCTGCGGCTCAACGACTTTGGCGATCTTGGCTTCTTCCTTCTCGATGATCGGCTGAAGCTCTTCGTCGCTTGGCAGTTCACCTTCAGGATTCTGAGCCTTGAAGATACGAACGTAGTAGCTACGCGGGACAACGACCGACACATTGATCTTGCGGATCATATTGCCAGCTTTGCTGATGCTAGCTTGGCGCGTCGCGAGTGGGTTGCTGAAGTCTTCAATCGAAACATTTTCAGTCAGTTCGGTGCCCGAGCTGCCTCCGCCATCGATCGAGCTACCCACGTTCGGGCGGATCCCAGCTTCACCTGCGTTCGATACGTTGCGTTGTACTTTTTCGGTTGTCTGCGATGTCGCGATCGCGGGCTTATCCCAAGTGGTCTCTTGCACTTGCTCACGTACGACCTGACTCGTCACGATTTTTACCGCGACCAAGACCCCCTCCCAAGAGCGGAGCACCTGTTCGATTTTTTGCTTGTGTAGACGCTCGTTGGCAAGCGTCGCTTCGACGTTCGCCAAAGCACCGGCCTCTTCAGGGTCTGCCGCGGTGAAGCTACGGCTGTTAGCCGTATCCGAAATCGTCACGTGCTGCTCTTGCAAGCCTGCGACCGCTGAGGACACCATGTGGATCATCGTGTCAGCCATCGGTCGCGAGACCTTGCTACCGCTACGCATCGTGACCATGACGCTAGCGGACGGATCGACATGTGTCACACCAAAGCCGTTGGCCTCGGGCTTATCGAGGATTACCGATGCCGTTTCGACATTCGGAAAACTGCTGATCACCGCAGAAAGGAAGTGCCCTTTCGCCAAGAGATACTTGCGGTTTTTGTCGGTGCTGCTGTCCATCCAGCTCGTGCCGTCTTTGGATAACAGCTGATCAAACGCGGCGGATGCATTCGGGTTTAGCCGACCACCTCGGCTCAGCGATGCGACCGCTTGGTGCAGATCGTCTTTTGCTACGCGCAGTGCCCCGCCGTTTACTTCGGTGTTGATGCCGTCCGCTTCGAGGATGGCGACTGCCTCGGTCGTGGTGCCCGTGGTGATGCCATCAACCGTGACCATGTCGGCCGAGCCCCCCCAGTACACCAGCATCGTGCCGACCAACAGCATGATGACAATCAACGAACCGATGAGCCAGCGCGTTGCGAAGCTCATCCCGTTGAGTTGGGCCTGTATCTGTGTCAGGTTTCGTTTAAGGAATTCCATGCTCGGCCTCCATGCCGTAGGCGGCTTTGCCGCCAAGTCTTGAGGCTTGTGTTCTGAGGCTTGAGTACAGAGCATCCTGCTCAAGTCTCAAGCCGCAAACCTCTTACCATGATTACACCCGGATCTGCTTGACCTCTTCGTATGCATCCATCAGTTTGTTACGCACCTGCAACAACATCTCGAAAGCAACGTCGGCCTTAGCCTTCGCGTTGAACACCGTTGCCGGGTCGTTGCGTTGGCCTGTTGCTAGGTCGGCAATCGCTGTCTCTGCTTCTTCTTGCAGGCGATTGACTTCCTGAATGTTCTGCATGAGCACTTGCTTGAAACCCGGGCCTTCCAGGGGTTTCTGCGCACGCTCCATGCTCACGCCCTGGCCAGAGGTGATGCCTTGTGTCGGGATGAGACCAAGTGGGTCTGTCATATCAATTCGCTTTAAATCGCTTGGCTAAACACCATCGCAATAACCTACGCCAGCAAGCGTAGGGATGTTTGAATCATCGACTTAGT
>JBGCDC010000375.1:0-2856 GCA_045105055.1 Phycisphaeraceae bacterium
TCGCCTTCACACTCTTCATTATCACACTCACGCTCGTGATCCTCGGCAACATGATCCAACGGCGATTCAGAGAGAAATACGACTAAGCGAGAGGGAAAGTGGGACAGACATTCCTGTATGCCCCACTAAAAATACTATGGCCGACGCTAACCCAAACAACCCGCCTGCACCTAAGCCCATTGTCCGCTCCATCAGTAATCGGATGCGTCGCAACGTGGTGTTCAACAGCATCTGTCTCGCCGCGACCCTGCTCGCGTTGATGATCCTATTCGTGCTGCTCGCATCGATCCTCACCCAAGGCGTCGGCTCGCTGTCATTCCGCTTCATCACGTCGCTCAACTCATCGGACCCGCACAAGGCCGGCATCTGGACCTCGCTGTTCGGTACGCTCGTCATCTGCCTGATCTGCGCGCTGTCCGCGATCCCGCTAGGCGTCGGCACCGCGATCCTTATTGAAGAGTTCAAGCCGAAAGGTAATACAGAAGAAATCAACAGGGTTGTGAAATGGATGTCGATCGTATTGCCAATCTCTATTGCGATCTTTGCTATCTGGCTTTGGAAAAAATCCGTAGGGACTGACCAAGAAGGTGATGTATATCCAATCACTCTTATTAGAGCAATGGCTTTTTGCTTGACTGTTGGTAAATGCTTTTTAATCTATGCCTTGATCAATTATTTTTCGAAAAAAGCAGCAATAATCATAAGTGTTGCCTCGATCATCCCCGTCGGAATATTCGTTTTCTTATTGATGCTACTTTCGGGCCACTATCCTGTTCTTTTTGTGTTGCTTTACGGTTTAGCGATTTTTTATGCTGCAGCAGGTGCTTTTTACTACAGCATTCATTTGTTTAGTAATGGATCGCCGTTAATCGTATTGCATGGCATCATCGACACCAACATCCGTAACCTCGCGGGCGTCCCGTCTATCGTCTACGGCATCCTCGGCGTCACCGCCTTCGCCACCATGTTCGGTATGTTCGGCAATATGAACAGCGGCGGCTTCGCCATCGGACAGACCTGGTACGACCAGTATCAAGGCGAAGACAAGAAACTCTATTACACCCGTGCCGACGGCCCGCCTGTTGAAGGCGAAGCAGGCAAACCCGCCGAGCAAGGCATGACGCTTTACCTGCCTAAACAAGGCGGCATGGGAATAGGCGAAGTCGCGACCGATCTGGAGTGGGTCACTGCTGAAGACATCGAGCCACGCGTTGAGGCGATCGAAGATGAACTCGATGCTTTCGAAGACGTCTTCCGCGACGGGATCAAAGAAGCCCGCGAAAGTCGACGCGGCCCCGTCGCGGTCGATGACGCGAAGGCCGAGGCAATCGTCGATGCCGCCATCGAGGCAGGCACATGGAAAAACCCGGACACGACGGTGCTACGTGAAAAACTCATCGGCTTAGTCCTCGGCCTAGACGGTAAAAAAGGCGGCGACCTCATCAAGGCCCGCGCCATTGCGATCGATATCGCCATCGACTCGGAGTATGCCGCGCGGATGCCCAACGTGATCACGACCGGCGCGACCCCCGTACGTGTGAACACCAAGGCGTGGTACCACCTCGCCCTGCCGTTTGGCCGAGGCGTGTTGGCGGGCGGGTTGACGCTGATGCTTGTCATCTTGCCGATCGTGATCGTCGCCTCGCAAGAGGCACTGCGAGCGGTGCCCGGCAGCTACCGGCAAGGTGCGCTCGCACTAGGCTCGACCAAATGGCAGTCCGTCAGCAAGACCGCCCTACCTGCCGCCATCCCAGGCATCTGTACTGGCACCATCCTCGCGCTAAGCCGAGCGATCGGCGAAGCGGCCCCTATCCTCGTGCTCGGCGGCACCGGCTTTATCACCTCGCCGCCCCGCAACCTCATGGACAGCTTCTCTGCTTTACCGATGACGATTTTTCAGTGGACCAAGGAGCCCGAGGCCGAGTATAAAACCATCGCCGCCGCGGGCATCATCGTCCTGTTGATCGTGCTGCTGAGCTTCAACGCAATCGCCATCTACATCCGCCAACGAGCGACCAAGCATCAATGAGTCGCGAGGCTTCGGGCTTGAGTGCCATGCCAAGCTTCAGGCCTCAGGACACAAGCCTTAGACACCCCCGGCTTGCCAACCGCGAGAACTTCGCTAAAATATCCGACCTGCTCGACGGCCCCTTCGTCTAGTCTGGTCTAGGACACTAGGTTTTCATCCTAGCAACACGGGTTCGAATCCCGTAGGGGTCATTAAACGCCTCCCGCAGTTTTCTGCGTGGAGGCGTTTTTTCTTTACTGCTTATAACGACTGAAGTTACGCCCTATCGCACAACTGCGATAATTTTTCAATTCAAGCCAAAATGATCCAAATCTGCAGACGGTGCGTCGGATTCTGCGTCGCGTATCTTGGATATCAGACTTTACAAGTAAAGTGCCGCCGTTAGTTCGAACCCTACCGAGACCCGACACAGTGAACTGTTCGGACCCCGGCCTGATCCGCTACCAGCGGCCGATCAACACGTCCGCCTCACGCAGCTTGGAGACGATCTGTTCGGGGCTATGTCGCTTCTTCATCAGGGAATCCTATTCGGTCTACAGCCGGATGGATTCTCTCACAACTTTTGGATCAAGATTTTCAGAGGGGGGCACATGTCAAGCCGTGTCATTCGGACTCGGCCGGTACCGCCTGGCCCTGCGGTAGGAAGCCGTCTTTGCCGTTCCACTGTGCGCCTAGGCCTACCCCGTGATAAGTGCGTGCAAGGGCTGAGATGTTGCGCGCATCTTTTGTCAACTCGGTCAAGGGCTGTCGCATGAATTCGAGATTCACGAGTCCGGACTTGCCTGGCGAGGGCTTCGTAAATCCGTAGAGACCAACGCCCGCCTCCT
>JBGCDC010000376.1:0-8874 GCA_045105055.1 Phycisphaeraceae bacterium
TACTCAAAGCCGTCACCCTTCTGCGCGATGTTCGACAGCAACCCCGTCAACAGCGCACGATGGATCGCATCGGCCTTGCCGTCAGGTAGGTCTTCACTGTCTTGCTCCCTCTCCCTCTTCGAGAGAGGGCGAGCAGGCTGCAACTCCTTCACCATTCGCTCCAACTGGCGATGCACATCCACCCACTCGCGCATCCGCACATAATTCAAAAAGTTCTGCTTGCACGCCTTGCGCAACTTGTTGTGCGACAGCTTCTTTTTCTGGTCGTGATAAAACGACCAGAGCTTCAAATAAGCCAAAAAATCGCTACGCGGATCGACAAACTGTTCATGTGCTTGGTCGGCTCGTCCCTTTTCATCCATCGGTCGTTCGCGCGGGTCCTGCATCTCCAACGCAGAAGCGATCACCAACACCTCTTCCAACACGCCCGCCTCCTGACCCACGATCACCATACGCGCGACACGCGGGTCCACCGGCATCCGCGAGAGCTGCCTGCCCAAGGCGCTGACCTTGTCTTCGCTATCGATCGCGCCGATCTCTTGCAGCGTCTTGTAACCATCGCGCACCATACTCTGCCGAGGTGGATCAATAAACGGGAAATCCTCCACCGCACCAAACCGCAGCGTCTGCACCTGCAAAATCACCGACGCCAAGTTGCTCCGTAAGATCTCTGGCGTCGTAAACTCATCCCGAGCAAGGAAATCTTGCTCCGAGTACAGACGAACACAAACGCCCGGCCCAACGCGACCGCATCGGCCCTTTCGCTGATCGCAGCTCGCCTGACTCACCGCCTCGATCGGCAGCCGCTGCACCTTCGAGTTCGGCGAATAACGACTCACCCGAGCCGTACCCGTATCGACGACATAACGAATGCCCGGCACCGTCAGCGAAGACTCCGCAACGTTCGTCGCAACCACGATCTTGCGCTTGCTGCTATTGGCAAAGATCGCCTGCTGCTGCGCGTTGGTCAGCCTGGCGTATAACGGCAGGACCTCGCTGCCCGGCTGGCGTCGTTCGAGCAGGCCACAACAATCACGGATGTCGCGCTCAGTCGGCATGAACACCAGCACATCCCCGCTACGCTCCAAGCCCTCGATCGCGCGGGCCACCGCCTCGGACTCGTCCGGCACTTCGCCGTACTCGTCTTCTTCGATCGGCTGATAGCGCACCTCGACCGGATACGTTCGGCCCGACACCTCAATCACCGGCGCGGGCTCGAGACCATCGCGTGTCGCAATCCCAAAGTGTTCAGAAAATCGTTGCGTATCAATCGTCGCCGACGTGATGATCACGCGCAGGTCCGGGCGCTTGGGCAAGATCTGCCGGATATGTCCAAGCAGAAAATCGATGTTGAGCGATCGCTCGTGCGCCTCGTCGATAATGATCGTGTCATACGCATCGAAGAACCGATCTCGCGTCGCCTCGGCGAGCAGCACGCCATCGGTCATGAGCTTGATATACGTCCTCGGATTAGTCTTATCAGCAAAGCGCACCTTGTAACCCACGTGATGACCCAGCGGCGAACCGAGCTCTTCGGACACGCGCTCAGCGACCGACCTCGCAGCGATTCGCCTTGGCTGAGTGTGCCCGATCAAACCGTCGATACCCCGGCCCATCTGCAGCATCAACTTAGGAAGCTGCGTCGATTTACCCGAGCCGGTCTCGCCTGCGACGACAACCACCTGATGCTCGCGGACCGTCTCGATGATCTCTTGTGCACGTGAAGTGATCGGCAACTCATCAGGCAACACGATCTTCGGCACGCTATCGCGACGGTCCTTAACCAATCGCACCGAGGCGCCCAACTCGCGCTGCAACTTCTCAAGACTTCGCTCGTAGGGCTTGCCGTTTTGCTTGGCCTGTTTGATCGCGCGCAGGTGTTTACTCAAGCGGTGGCGATCGGCGGCCAAGGCCTGGTTGATAAGCTCGGCAGATTGGGCAAGATCAAGGGGCATGGCGGAGCGGTACACGGGGTTGGCATAAGCGCAACAACGCGCCAGAGAAGAATAAACGTTTTACCGATCGTCGGCCGGTGGTATGCTGCAAGAACCTGTAGGTTTTTAGATGGAGCAGTTGAGTGAACGATTCATTATCCGGGAGTCTAGTGGTTGCTTCGCCAAGCATGAACGATCCGCAGTTCGAGCATGCGGTGCTGTTGATGGTCGAGCACAGCGACGACGGCGCGATGGGTTTGATACTGAATCAGCCGACAACGACGAAGGTCGATGCGGTATGGGACCAGCTCAGCGTGCTCCCCTGCCCGGTGGATCAAACGCTCATGCGGGGTGGGCCTTGCGAGGGGCCGTTAATGCTGCTGCACGATCAACCGAGGCAGTCGCAGGTCGATGTGTGCAAGGGTGTTTGCTTCACCGCCGACGAAACGATCGTCCGCGAGTTGCTAAGCGGCGAAACGAATGCGATTCGATTCTTCGTCGGCTACGCGGGCTGGGGCCCGGGCCAACTCGAACACGAGCTCAACCATGGCGGCTGGCTCGTGACCCCGGCTAGCGCTCAAGTCGTCTTCGACCCCGATGCCGACGACGGCTTATGGATGCGCGTGATCACGGGCATCGATCGGTCGCTCGCGATGCTTGCAATGAACCCAAAGCTCATGCCGCGCGACCCGTCGATGAACTGAGCCAAAACGACCATCGACAGAACACGATAAAATCTTATCGTTGTATGACATTTAAAAACTAGCGAGGAATCGTACAGGATGAATATTTTCCAAAGATATAAAAAGCTATGTCGTAGCTGTACCGCTTCGGTAGCGATGGCACTTCTAGCGACGTTGAACTCTCCGTGTATATCTGCTCAAACAGCCAGCACCGATGGCCCTGAGCCGATCACACGCGACACGCTTTTCAAACCAGACAAAGAGTTGTCACTGCAGATTAAGGACGCCCCAGTTGGTACAAAGTCTCGCCGACTAAATACATCGGCATGGACAATCGAAGGCGAGGCCAAAGACGCCGTTAACGTGCTATTACTTCCTGTAGAGGGGCAATGGGACATGTCGACACACAGCTTGTTTGGCATCACGATGCGAAACGCTGGGCAAGGCACCTTGCGGATCGATGCACGACTGAATAACCAAGGCGCCGCCGACTGGGCCAAGAGTTCACGCAGCCAAATCTATCTCCGCCCAGGTGAAACGGGAACCCTCACCATTGCGTTCCCTATGGGCTGGGATAAGGACGATAGCCCAGAGGCTTTTGAGCCCGCTTCCGCAAAGCCCAACGGTTGGCGTTCGCACTGGAAGAGTTTCGATCCGAACAACGTGAAGAATTGCCGTTTGACCATCCGTTCCAGCACGCCTTCTTTTGAAATCGATTCACTATCTGCTCATCTATCCTGGCCTTACGGCAAAGAAGCAAACGCAACGCTTTTGGAACTGCCGTTCATCGATAAGTTTGGGCAGGCAATTCCTTTGTCTTGGAAAGACAAAGTCACGACGATTGCAGACTTACAGCAAGACGAAAAAGCTGAAAGCCTTGAGCTACAAACAACAGCACGCATTTCATCGTTCAATCAATTCGGCGGTTACGAAAAAGGGCCCACACTCACGTCGACTGGTTTTTTCAGAACAGAAAAAGTAGATGGTAAGTGGTGGCTGGTCGATCCCTCAGGGAAATTGTTTTGGTCGCACGGCGTTTGCACCGTTGGCAATCGAGCCATTGCGCCGCTGAATCCAGATCGCCGAGCACTGTTTTCTTATCTGCCAGAGCCCGGCACCGATGAACACAAGGCCGCGATTGTTCCTTACAAGCCCTACGGCAAGTGGGGCAAAGCCGTTGATTTCCTAAGACTCAACACCATGCGCAAGTATGGCAATGACTGGGAAAACAAGTCGCGAGACATGACGCATCGCAGGCTACACGCGTGGGGCTTTAATACGCTCGGGGCTTGGTCTGATGCTGAGCTACTTGATGACCGCCGAACACCCTACACAGAAATCTTGCACATTTGGGCCGGAGAGTTCGCCTTTGAACATACCGCCGACCCTTTTGAAAAAGGCTTCGAGAAGCGTCTACTTGACGCTGTTACCAAGCTTGCAGAGAAACGTAAAAATGATCCGTGGATGATTGGCGTCTTTATCGATAACGAGATTGTCTGGCACAACAATCTTCCAGAACGCGTAATCAATAGAGGAACAAAGCAGCCAGCCTATCAAGCATTCGTCAATCATCTTGAGATGAAATATCAAACGCTCGCAGCTTTGAATAAAGCGTGGGGTATTCAAGCAACCAGTTGGCAGCAGCTTGTCCCGGGAAAGACCAAGGCATGGAACAGCGACCGCCTAGAACTATTCGGTCTCGTTGCCGACCGCTATTATCGTTTGTGTAAACAAGCTATCGAACAACACTTGCCCAACCACCTGTATCTTGGCTCACGGGTTCACACGTGCCCGCCTGTGGTTGCTAACGCGATGGCTCAATACGTCGATGTCTTTAGTATCAATCACTACGCACCGCTCGCGGGTACAGCACAGTTACCTAAAGACGCCGACCTTCCTGTCATGATCACGGAGTTCCACTTCGGCACGCTCGATCGCGGCGTGATCGGCATGTCACTCTCGCCGGTCCACGACCAACTACAACGCGCCAGAAGCTACGGCGCCTACGTCACCGCTGGCCTATTAGACAAACACATTGTCGGCACACACCTGTTTGCATACTCCGACCATTCATCCGTCGGCCGACCAAACGAAAACTATCAAATCGGCTTAATTGACATCACCGACCAGCCCTATCCCGAGATGACGAACATGTCTCGCGAAATTGCGAGGGGCATGTACGAGTTACGTCTCAGTAACGAATCGGACACCATGAAAGCAATCCACCAGGTACTGAAATCCGTTGAGTCACACTGAAGCATCTAATCGTTCATACAGAACGATTGAAACGACTCCCACTATTCGTTTGCGAGCAACGCCGTGTCGTGTTTGCGGATGATCTGCTGGGCGTTGTACTCGTTGGGCCTGACGGATCCCGGAACAATTTGGCCTGTCGGCTTTGCTGCGTTGAACATGTTATCCGGGCTGACGGTATCGTATCCGCCGTAGCTCAGATTCTTATCAAGCTCCGAATTCTTGACCGTCTCAACGTGATTGTCATTGAACGAGATGCCGCCGGTCCACGCGCCAGGGTTCTTCGTAGATTGCAAGCTGTAGTGCGTTGCTGAGTTGGGGGATGAGGTTGCAACAGCAGCGCCAGTATTGCGGAATAGACGATCGCTCACAACGATCGCAGAGGAGTTCGCGTTGTCTGACCACTCCCTTGCCCGGCCGATAGCCATGCTGGTATTCGATCGGATCCGTGGCAGTGCGTAGGAGCTGATAAACGAAACCGTGTTGTAGGTGACGCCGTCTTCCCAAGGCTCGATGTTTGTGTTGACTTCAAGCGGGCTGATCAGGTAATCCGGCGTAAAAAGATCGTCACGAACACAAAGCACATACCTTGCAGCCACGTCGCCGCCCGCCTGGTTGCCTGCAGTTGTGTCGTTGGCGTTGTAGCCTCGAATCCGGCTGGCATCGGTGAGTGACTCGGCCGCATTGTCATCGAACTTATCCATGCCGGGATACCAGGTCTTGTTCGACTGTGCATAGATGAACATACCTTGCTGGATACCACGTATCTGGGTACTCGATTGCATCGCACGGGCAGACTGCCTAGCCGAGCTGAGCGCAGGCAATAGGATCGCGATCAGCAGCGCGATGATAGAGATAACGACTAGTAGTTCGATGAGTGTAAAACCGCGAGTATTTTTCATAGGGATGACCTTTGCAAAAAAGATGATTAATATTTAACGGCTTGAAATCCGTTTGATCTGCTGAGAATAGTCTTGAAACCGGCGAACAACGACTGCTAGCTCCGTCTTGCTTTGCTCGACGACAAATTCGTAATTCTCATCAATACGTATGCCGTAGATGGCATCGAAACTCTGTTTGATCTCTTTAGCACGGACTAAAACAAAACGCTGGCCAACCACAGGCGTGATTGCCATCGCATCAAGGTGCAGTGTGCCATCCAACACGATTTCGTTATGGGCAATGATGCTGGGCTGCGTGTTGTTTCGAGAACTCAGCTCAACCGTGATTTGTTTTGAGCGATCTAACTCGAGTGGAGCGGCGATTGCGAGCCCGCCATGCTGGCCAATATTGATCTCGGCCTTGCCAAGCGATTCGCCGTTGCGAGCGACGACGTTGCCTTCTTTGATATTGATCGCGCCGGTCAGGCCGTTTTTGCCTTTGAGCGTCAGCGTGCTGGTGCCTGTCTTGTTTAGCGATAAACCCTCGCGCACTTCGATGAGGTCGCCGCTAATGACGAAGTTCTGATTGCCGTTGCCTAGGACCTGCAGGTTGTCGTACAGGTGAACATCAAGCCTGACATCAAACGTGTAAGTCTGGGCGGGCTCTCTGCTTGCGAACAAGGCGAGCTTCGGTGCCTTTCCTTTGAGGTCTTTCGCAAGTAGTACGGGCTGCCCCGCGATGGTGGCGGTGCCCTTACCCTTCAACGGAGTATCGCGATGGATGAAGACCAGACGGTTCGCCAAGAAAGGCTGGCCTCCGACGCGGCGCAGATCATTGATCGATTCGTAATCATTGATATCGCGATTGCGAAAGACCAGTGCCGTATTCGGGCTGGCGTCGTATGGCGTCATCGTCGCTTGGATAGGCTTGTCCGCATCGATCCAGATGTTCTCTTCAGACCAACGTGCCGATTTATCGACGCCCTCACGAAAGCGGAAGTCGTAGAAAGGATTTGTTTTGAGCGCCATGTTGTCGTGGCGGGGCTTATCCATCAGCACGTCATAATCCGTCATCACGCGCTTAAGCTCTTCGACAAGCTCAGGCATCTCTTTGCTGAGGTTTTTCTTCTCGCCTTTATCGTTGACCACATCAAAGAGCAGATATCCATCCGCCGGGCGGTAGATCAGTTTGTAGTCGCCTTGTCGGACTGCGTGCTGAAAACCCGAGTACCGACGCAAGAAGAGCGTCTCGTGTGGCTCACCTTTTCCCACATCGTTTAGATAAGGCAACAGATTCACGCCATCAATGACATCATCTTTCGTGAACGATCCCCCCCCCGCGGCGAAGGATGTCGGGAGCAGGTCGATGATGTGGACCGGGTGATCGAAAAAGTCGACATCTTCATCTTGAAACTTCGTGTCAAGGCCCCAGCCCGCAACGATCATCGGCACGCGGATCCCACCTTCCCATTGCGAGCCTTTGCCATGCCGCAGAGGGTAGTTACTCGAGTAGTTTGGGTCCGAGTCGTGGCTGTCGCCGCCGTTGTCGTTGATGAACAAAACCAGCGTGTTGTCGCGGATGGAGTCCGCGGTGTCGCCGTCGCCGTTGGGGTCGTCCAGCGCCGACATGATCTTGCCGATGTTGCGGTCCAGCGCGAGCTGCATCGCCGCTTGGATCTCGCGTTTCTTCTTAAAGCCATGGCCGAGCTTGGCAATCGCGGCGATGTCTTCCTTGGTCGCGTGCATCGGGTTGTGCGGCGCGGTGAATGAACTGTAGAGGAAGAAGGGCTTGTCGGCGTTGGCCTGTTTGCGGATGACATCAACCGTCATGTCGCCGAAGGTATCGGTGACATATTGCCCGGCGTAATCCGCTTCGACGACTTTGTCCGCCGTGACCTTCCCCTTGCCGTCTGATGCGATGTGTCGCAGTGCTTGGGTGCCGCTTGCTTCGCCGACCCAGAAGCTGCGCGAGCCCGCGATGATGCCGAGGAAGTGCTCGACGCCTTGGTTCTGCGGGACGTTGCCGAGAATCGTTTGGCCGTCTCGCTGGCCATTGGTATGTGCACCCAAGTGCCACTTACCGATGCAGGCGGTGCTGTAGCCGACAGACTGCATGCGTTCCCAGATCGTGGTGGCGCTGAGCGGTAGGCCCTGCACGCTTGGCGTTTCGGTGATGGGCTTGGTGACCATCCCGGAGCTAGAGATGTTGTTCGAGTAGCCGATACGGGCGGTGTACATGCCCGTCGTCAGCATGGCCCGCGATGGGCTGCAGACCGAGCCCGCGTAGGCATTTGAAAAAGCGACCCCGCGCGAGGCAAGCTGGTCAAAGTTCGGCGTAGGGATTTTCTTGCTGCCCTGGAACCCAAAGTCAGCGAAACCAGCATCGTCAGAAATGATCAGCAAGACGTTGGGCTTGTCTTGGGCCAACGTCGATTGCGCCTGTAGCAGAGCGCTGAAAGCCACGGCACACGCCAGCATCAGTCGAAAATTCATGAACACACCTGAAATGAGACGCAGCACTGGGCCGGCTGATCAAACACAACCTTTAATCGGCCGGCCCAGGCCTGTCATATCTTCCTAAAACATCGGGATCGTTCTCACAACCCCGATGCATCTTCAAGCAATCAGGTGATGCTTTCGCATCGAGTCATTTAGCCACGTCGACGACGAGCAATGAGCAAGCCGCCAAGGCCGAGCAGCGCGAGCGAGGATGGCTCGGGGACGACGGTGAGCTGAGGGCCTTGTACTGAAGGATCATTGCCGTCAAAAATCTGGATGAGGTCCAGATTATTGTCTGAGGAAGGTGTTAGTTCTGTAAAAACAAAAGCAACTACGTTGTTGCCACCGCCACGTTCTGAACTAATAAATGCAGTCGCATCGACATTTACGACACCCGCCGTAGGATTAAATGTGCCAAGTAGAGTTGCGTTCGCGGTGCCGGGCGATTGGAATAACGCGGTACGCTCAGCAAGCGTGTTGATAATCGAGTCAAATCCAGCATCTACCGAGACGCCGTAGACTTCGTAGTTGCTTGGGGTACCACTAATGTTGCCGAGCTGGTAACTCAGTGTCGCAGCAGAAACAGGGCCAACAAAACTAGACGTATCAAAGACCATATAGCCT
>JBGCDC010000377.1:0-6043 GCA_045105055.1 Phycisphaeraceae bacterium
CGGGAGTCGTTTTGGTGGAGAAAAAAAGGGGACAGTCCCTATTTTTTTCCTATTTTTTTTTTCTTCCGCCCACTTGATGCGAAGGGCAAACTCCGGAAGTTCAAATTGGGAAGAAAAAGGGGGATGTCCCCTTTCCTTTGTTTTGGGAAGAAAAAGGGGACTGTCCCCTTTCCTTGTCTTATCCTTGTCTCCTTTTCTTGTCCCGACCCCGTAAGTGCCTCAACTACCGCACCCCGAGAGAGGCCCTCAACGCCTTACCCGGTGTTGCGCTTCGGAATTGAATCCGCCAAGCAACGCTAACGACAACCACAACAGATCAGTCGCGGAACAGGTCTAGATACTGCCCGTATAGGAACAGCCGGTTTCGGCCTTGGCCGGTGATCTCAGTCAAGATATTGAGATCGACTAGTTTATGCACAAGCGTATTGGTACTTGAGTAGCTGGTGCCCGTGACGGCTTTAGCTCTGTTCACCGCTGTCACGGGGTGTTGGTATAGGTCTTCCAACAAGGCGAGCCCTGTTGCTGCACCCTTGCCAAGGTGCTCGACAACTTGCGAGCGATCGCGCTCTCGTAGTTCGACGATGCGCCGTGCCGTAGCGGTCGCTTCTTGCCCGACGTCATACACACCTTGCAGGAAGAATCGGAGCCAGCCTTCCCAGTCGCCGTGCAAGCGGACGTTTTGTAAGCGTTGGTAGTACTCCTCTCGATGGAACTTGAGGTAGTGCGACAAATACAACAGGGGTCTTTGGAGTGCTTGCTTCCAGCAGAGCATGAAAGTCACAAGCAGGCGACCGACTCGACCATTGCCGTCCAAGAAAGGGTGGATGGTTTCAAACTGCGCATGGACAAGGCCGATCTTCGCGAGCAAGGGCATCGGAGAATCGTTGTTGATGAATTTCTGGAGGTGATCTAACGCGACGTGCATCTCTTTGGGTGGGGGCGGAATGAATGATGCTTGGTTTAGCGAGCTGATACCTTTTGGGCCAATCCAGTTTTGCGAGCGGCGTAGTTCACCGGGTTGTAGTTTTTCGCCACGTACACCCTGAAGCAATGGCTGGTGGATTTCACAGAGTAGTCGTGTTGAGATTGGAAGCGCGGCCAACCGTTCTAGGCCGTGCTTCATTGCCTCCACGTAATTCAATACCTCAGGAACATCGCTTTGCAAGTCTGCCTTGGCACGATCCGCTTCAAACTCTAAGACGTCCGAAAGCGATGCCTGCGTGCCTTCAATTTGGCTGGACAAGACCGCTTCCTTGCGCACATACATAAACACAAAGAGATCAGGATTAGGCAGAATGGATGATGCGCCGTCGAGACGTGCGACAGCTCGGTCGGCTAACGATAATAGTTCGCGTAATTCATCATCCCAGTGGATTTCTGGTTCGGGAGGAAGGGGCTTTGGGATGAAAGCCCGATAACCATCAGGCTGCTGAATATAGGTTCCCGCCCGCTGACTGGATTGTGAAAATTGATCATTTGCCATGTTGCTGCCAGCGATAACAAAGCAATCATCGCCGCTCCATATGATCGCAATACGATAACATGGGATCCTGGGCAATGCCATATTGAAGTTAGCGCGCATAGTGCTACAGAGTCGCCGTCTTACTCTAAGAAGAAAATCGACAAACCCTTATTTTCTGCTTATTCGTCTGATGGATCCGCATGCAGGGCGATCCAGACCGCGTCCTTGCTTACCTCGCTGACGCGGTGCTTGGTGTGGGGCGGGATCAGGACCGCGTCGCCAGCTGTCAGCGATAAAGCACCGTCTTCAAACGCAAGCACCGCCTGGCCTTGGATCAATGCGACCCACTCCAGGGTGTCTTGGTCGTACCAGAAATCTTTGGGACTGGGCTGGCCGAACGACACGATGTGTTCGAGCGTGAACCGCTGACCCGATAGGAGCGGCGTGATGGTTTCGACGCCGTGCGGGTCGTGATCTGAAAAGAGCTTGGTGATCGTTGGTGGCATCCAGAATCTTCTCGCAAAGAAAAGTAGGCGATCCCTATTTTGTGCTGGTTCGTTTACGTCTTCGGTTTGCCCGTCTTGATCCAGATGAGGGCGGAGCCCGCGAGGCAGAGGGCGAGGACGGTGGCGTAGGCGATGCGCCAGATGAGGAAGTCGCCTGACTCGAAGGTGGCGAGGACGCCGTAGAAACAGAAGGCGGCGAGGGCCAAGAGCGGCGGGATGATCCAGATGCGGAGTTGCATCACTAGATTGTAGAGATTGTCGGCGGGGGCAGGCGGCTAGGGGATGCACCGGAAGTGGGTTGTCTGGGTTGTGTTAATGCCCGCGGTTTTCGGGGCAGCGTAGACTCTGCGTCTGCCGCCGGAGGAGTGCTTTCATGGGGATCCCTCGGGTGATAGCAGAGGTCGTATTTTGCAGAAGTGGCGGTGGTTTTGAATCGAAAAACCCCGAACGTGTCGGGGCTTTACGAGTTGATGTTGTGTTGTTTGGGTGTGGGTCAGAGGACGCCGGCGGAGCCGGTGAGGATGGGGGAGTCGACGTACTCGCGGGGGTCTGTGACGATGCCGGTGAGGGCGGAGGCGGCGGCGGTGAGTGGGGAGGCGAGGTAGACGCCGGCTTCTTTGTGGCCCATTCTGCCGGGGAAGTTGCGGTTGGTTGTGGAGATGCAGTTGATGGGTTCGTTGAGTCGGCCGAAGGTGTCCTTGGGTCCGCCGAGGCATGCTGCGCAGGATGCGGCGCCGATGAGGCAGCCGGCGTCTTCGAGGGCTTTGTAGACGGAGGTCGCGGCTTTTTTGTCGCCGGAGTTATGGTCGACGGCCTCGCCGTAGAGGTTGAGCGTGAGCATGTCTTGGTGGACTTCGGTTGAGCCTGGGACGACGAAGGTTGCGATCTTGACTTCGTTACCGTGGAGGATGTTGGCTGCAAATATCATGTCGGTGATTTTTCCGCCGGTGCATGAGCCGATATAGGCGCGGTCGAGCTTGGTGTTTTGTTTTTGGAGTTCGTGTGCGGTGCGGGTGTTGTCGGGAGAGTGCGGGGCGGCTACAAGGGGCTCGAAGTTGGCGAGGTCCCATGTTTGTTCGTAGTCGTAGGTTGCGCCGGCGTCTTCTTCGTAGACAGTCCAGTCGGGGCGGTTGGTACGTGCGCGGACGTAGGCGAGTGTTTTTTCATCGACGTCGCAGATGCCGTTCTTGCCGCCGGCCTCGATGGCCATGTTGGTGAGGGTCATGCGGTCTTCGAGGGAGAGCGAGCCGATGCCTGAACCGGCGAAGTACATGGCTTTGTAGGTTGCGCCGGCGAAACCGATGTCACCAATGACGGCGAGGATGAGGTCTTTTGCGGTGAGGTAGGGGGGGATGTCGCCATGGAAGTTGAATCGCATGGTGGGCGGGGTTTTGAGCCAGGTTTTGCCGGTGCCCATGGTGAACGCGGCGTCGGTGTTGCCCACGCCGGTGGCGAACTGACCAAACGCGCCGGCGGTGCAGGTGTGCGAGTCTGTGCCGAGGAGGATTTCGCCGGGCCGACAATGGCCCTCTTCGGGCAGCGCTTTGTGGCAGACACCTTTGTATGAGGTTTTGGTCGGGTCGCGATAAGGGTTGGGCATGCCCGAGGCTTCGTCGGTATCGAGAAAGTCAGGGTCGTAGTAGTACTTGATGTTTTGTTCTTTGACGAAGTCTCGGAGGATTTGAACGTTGCGGTGGCATTTCCCGTCGGCGGTGAAGATGTAGTGGTCGGGGATGATCGGAATGCGTGTGTTATCCCAGACCTTGGCGTCTTGGCCGAACTCTTTCTTGAAGATACCGATGGTGCCGGGGCCACAGACATCATGCGTCATCAGCACATCGACGTTAACCCACACATTCTCACCCGGCGCGACCTCGCTCTTATCAGCGTGCGCGGCGAAAATCTTCTCGGTCATGGTCATCTTGCGTGGCATCGTGTAACTCCAATCAATGGGCGATCTCGAATCAGACATCATAGCATCGCTTGCGTTGACGCTGGTTCGTTGCAGCTGCAAAAAATATAGCCCGTACGCCGTACGAAAATGGATTGACTGGCAGTGCCCCACCGACTATCGTCCTCGTATGTCGTACCGCATCTCTTATAGACGTTTTACTTCCCGCGCCCTGATCACCGCACTGAGCTTGCTGACGCTGTCAGGATGCACGCAAGCCCCGCATATGAGCACAAATGAGCTGCGAGCTGCGTTGCTCGCGGAGCATCAAGAAAAACTCGAAGGCCGAGCGGAGGAAGTCCGCTTACAACGTCAGCCCAATGAATTTGAAAATTCGCTGGAGCGGGTCCTAAAGAAAGCGAAGGACGACGGCGTCGCCCTACCCGAAGACCGGCAAACGGTTAAGCAAAACGTTGATGCTGCCGACGCGATGAGCGGGGCCGACGCGTACACCGACACCACGCTCGACGCGGGCGACAGCCTGCTTACCAGCGAAGAGACGCCCTCCGTCACGATTGACCTTCGCTCCGCCGTCCGCAAAGCTATCGAACACAACCTCGACCTCCGCGTCGCTAGACTCAATCCGCAGATCAGTGCGTTGCAAATCGAACAAGCCGAGGCCGTGTTCGATAGCGTCCTCTTTGCCGACGCGAACTTTGGCGAACTCGACACGCCACAACCCCCCGGTGCGATCCCCGGCCTCTCCGGCGACCAACAGTCCAGCACCCGATCGCTCACCACCGGCATCCGCAAAGACCTCAGCACCGGCGGCCGACTTACCGCGCAAGCCGATGTCGCACGCAACCAGCAAAACCCCTCCTTCTTCGGCGTCAATCGCTTCTACGACAGCAACCTGCTCGTCCAACTCGAACAGCCCTTGCTCCGTGGCTTTGGCGACGATGTGAGCCAAGCCAATATCCAGCTCGCAGGCATCGCAAACGCAGCCGACCAAGCTGCGCTGACCCAGTCCATGATCGACCTCGCCAACGCCGTCGAACAGACCTATTGGCAACTCGTCGCCGCGCGCAGCACGCTGCTCGTGCAGACACGACTCTACGACCGCACCATCGCGATGCGTGACAAGCTTGAGCCGCGATTTGGCTTCGACCTGCTCCTTGCCGACCTTAATGAGGTCAACGCCCGTGTCGACCAGCGATTCGCAGACGTACTCCGTGCGAGGCAAAACGTCCGCCTGCTGTCCGACCAACTCAAGCGATTGATCAACGATCCTGAGCTGCCGGTCATTGATGAGACGCTGCTCGAACCCAGCGAAGCGCCTGCCGACGTAGCGATCACGTTCAGCCTGCTTGATCAGGTCACGACCGCGCTTCAACAGCGACCCGAGATCGAGTCGGCCCTGCTCGCGATTGATGATGCGGACGTCCGTCGGGTCGTCGCGGACAACGCACAACTGCCCATTCTCAATCTCGTCGCCTCCGCAACATCCAATGGATTAGACGTCGATGACGCCGGCGATGCCCTCGGCAACACCATCGATTTCGATTACATCGACTACGCACTAGGCATCCAGTTCGAACGGCCATGGGGTAACCGCGCCGCCGATTCACTTTTCAAACAGCGCACACTCGAGCGGCAACGTGCCCTCGAAAACTATCGCAGCCAAGCGCAACTCGTCACCCTCGAAGTCAAAGACGCTCTAAGAAGCGTCGGCACCAACTACCGCCTTATCGACACGACCCGCTCGCAACGCCGTGCGTCTGCGTTGTCATTGGAAGTCTCCTCGATCCAGCTCGAAAAGGGTGGCCGAAACGAGGCCGAGACATTCACGACCCGAGTCGACCGTGTGCTCGCCCGACAAGATGCATTGGCTCAAGCCGAGCTCGCGGAGGTGCAAGCGCTAAGCGACTACATGATCGCCGTGAGCCAACTGCACCGCGCGACGGGTACGAGCCTGAAGCAAGCGGGTATCGAGGTTGGAGACGAGGACTAATACGACATGGCTCGTTCCAATTCCTTTAAAAAAATTGGGTTTATTCTTCTGGGACTATCTGTTTTGGGGTTAGTCTCTGTGCAATTAACATCGAGTTGCGTTGCTAGGCAAGAACTGGTCCATGCTGGCTACTTGTTGATGAATGCGATCTATAGCGAGGCTGCAGATCAGCA